>NZ_JBKZWT010000028.1:0-24714 GCF_047759905.1 Sinomonas sp. G460-2
CCTTCGAGGGCACGCACCCCGTGTTGACGCACGTCCCGCCGACCGTGCCGGCCTCGACGATCGCGACGCTCCGCCCGATCGTCGAGGCCCTGATAGCGGCCGCGAAGCCCGCGCTGCCCGAGCCGATCACCACAAGGTCATACTGGCGTTCTCCCATGAGGCCACGGTCCTCCTTCCAGCGAGGGGAAGGTCAAGCCGGAGCCTAGCTTGCGGCGGCGACCTCGTCTCTCAGCCTCTCGAGCCGCCAGTCGGCCACGGCCGCAAACGCCGGGCGCATGAGGAAGAGGATGAGCCCGGTGTGGCGGAACGTGTGGGTCACCACAGTGCCCTCGTCGGAGGCCTCGAGGACCCACTCGCCGTCCTCCCGCGAGCCCAGCCCGGACATGGTGTACCGGACGGCGGTTTCGCCGATCTCTGTGTAGCGGAGCACGGCCCGCGCGACGCCGCGGATCGTGGCCCGGTAGGGCCGTCCCGCCAGGGCGGGACCCGAGCCGTCGAGGCTGCTGAAGGCCGGGTTCCACGCCGCGATCCGGGACGTGTCGGCGAGGACCGCGAGGACCGCCGCGGCGTCCCGGGGAACGGTGATGCGACCGCTATACATGGCCGCCCCCTCCCACGAGTTGGCGCGAGTTCAGGAGGGACCGGGCGGCGCGCTCCCATGGCATCGGCACGAGACGCGTCAGCCAGTGCGCGGACCGGGCCTCCTCGTCGTCGATGGACCCGCCGAAGAGGTGGTCGGCGAGGTCGGCGAGCTGCTCGGGCGAGTGCCCGCTGTAGGCCCGGCTGCGCACCGCGAACCGCACGTTCGGAGACGCGGCCGAGGCCGGGCTGACGGCCAGCGGAGCCTGCAGGACCGCGGGCTCCTCCCCCGAGCGAGCCTGCACGGCGGCTTGAAACCTCCGGGCCTCGTGCCGGTAGCGCTCGGGCAGCCAATCCAGGAACGGGACCGTGAGCTCCACCAGGGACTCATCGGGGCGGTGACCCCGAACCACCGCGACGTCGTCGAGCTCGTCGGGGAAGGCCGTGAGCACCGTCGGCGTGAGATCAAGCAGGATCAGGAGGCAGCCGCCGTCCCTGAGATGGCGGAGCACCTCCTCCTTCTCGTGGCGGTCCGGCCAAATCCGCGCGAGGCGCCACGAGCCGTCGGTCCGGCGGCTCCACAGCAGCCGGGACGCGCCTTCCGTCACGATGAGGTGACCGCTCGACGTCTTCAGAATGGTCGTCACGAACTACACCACCCTTTCGAGGGCGAGATACTCCTTCGCCCTGCCGAGTCGTCTGGCAGCGCGCACTTGGTCCGCCGGCGTCTCGGCGAGAACGCGGCGGTGGGCCTCCTGGGCCTCCCGGTGGCGTCCCGCGGCGGCGAACGCCTCGGCGAGGGCCGCGACGGCGCGAGTGTCCCCCGACGGGGAACTCGCGTCGGACGCCGCGAAATGCTCGATGGCCGCCGCCTTGCTGGCCCCGAGCAGGCCCGGGGAGCCGAGGTGCCAGCGGCCCATGAGGTAGTGGGCGTCCTTGTGTTCGGGGACCCGCTCGAGCACGTCCCGCGCGCCGCTCCGGACCCGCAGGGCGTAGGAGAGCTTGAGCGGAAGCGGCGCATCGAGGGCCCGCAGACCCAGGAGGCGGACGCGCTGGGCGTTCAGGTCGGGATGGTCGGGGACGGTGCTGCGGTACAGTCCCGTGAGGTACTCGAGGCGGCGGCGCGCAGCGCCATCGAGACGCCCCGAGGCGTCGAAGCCGTCGGTGATGAGCGCGTCGACGAGCGCCGCGCCGCGGGCGCCGAGCTCATCGGCGCGTGCGCCGTCGGCGTTGGCCTTGGCCCGTGCGATGAGCTCACCGACGGCACGCCGGGACGCCGACGCGAGCTGCTCGGACCGCTCCTGCTTCGTGCCCCCGGAGGGCTCCTCAAGGGGCTGGCCGAACGCCACATGGACGCGGCCGTTGCGGAGGCGCCTCGCGCCGCGCGGCAGCACGGTGTTCGTCCCGACCATGCCGAGCGGGACCACGGGGACGCCGGCGCTGAGCGCGAAACGGAACGCTCCGGCCTTGAACGGCAGCAGGTCAATGCCGTCGCCCCGTGTGCCCTCCGGATACACGCAGAGCCCGTGGCCGTCTGAGAAGACGCGCTGGACCTGGCGGATGGTCGTGGGACTGGGCCGGTCGCGGTCAACGGGGATCCCGTACCAGGCCTCGGTCCACACCCTGCTCACGGGCCGCTCGAAGCTCTCGGCCTTGGTGAGGAACCAGGTCGGGTTCCCGCGCACCGCGTTGACGAGGAATTCGACGACATAGTGGTCGAAATAGCTCGCGTGGTTGGGCACGAGGACGAAGGGCCCGCTCGTCGGGACGTTCTCGAGGCCCTCGATCGAGCCCATCCGTCGAAGGACTTGACGCGACCCCCACGAGAACGTGAGGGCGCGAATTGCGGTTCTAGCGTCCACTACGCCCCCGCGAGGTACGCGCGGAGGAGCTCGATGCTCGTCAGGAGCAGGCCGTGCTGCGCGGCGAAGCCCACGAGGTCCGTGAGCCGTAGCATCTCGCCGTCCTCGCCGATGATCTCCACGATGACGCCGGCCGGCCGGCAGCCGGCGAGCCGGGCGAGGTCCACCGAGGCCTCGGTGTGACCGGGGCGCTCGAGGACGCCGCCCGCACGGGCGACGAGGGGGAACACGTGGCCCGGGCGGACCAGGTCGTCAGCCGTTCCGGTCAGGGCGAGGGCGATCGTGCGGGCGCGCTCGGAAGCGGAGATGCCGGTCGTGACGCCGTTGGCGCGCGTGCCGTCGATGCTCACCGTGAAGGCGGTGCCCATCGAGTCTTCGTTGCGCTCAACCATCGGCGGGAGGGCGAGCACGGCGGCACGCTCGGGGGTCATGGACAGGCAGACGAGCCCCTTGCCGTGGGTGATCATGAAGTTGATCACCGCCGCCGTCGCGTGCTCGGCGGCAACGACAAGATCGCCTTCATTCTCGCGGTCCTCGTCGTCGACGACGACCACCATCTCGCCGAGCGAAATGGCCTCGATGGCGGCCTCGGCGGAGGCCAGGGTGAACGTGGGGGTGAGGGGGTCAGCGTAGATCGTCATGGCATTTCCTTCTGTCTGGGGCTGGGGACCCGGATCAGGGTGTGAAAAGTGACAGACGCCGGCAGAGCTAGCGGGACCAATTCGTGATCCGTCATGGATGATGTATCACGCGAATCATGTCGGTCAAGTTGTTGGAGAAAACCTTAACCTCCGGTTCACACACCGATTTCCAGCGGTTCCCCCGCCGTGCGTGTTCCGCTCCGGGTGGTTGACGCGACTGGATAGATGATGGAACATGCATGACGTGTTATCTAATTCGACGACTGACAGGCCACTCTCATGAACCGTGTCACCCGCTTCTCCATCGCCCGCCCGTGGACGGTGATCGTCGGCTGGATCATCATCTTCCTCGTCTCCGCCGCCGGCGCCATCCAGCTTGACGGCGCCCTCTCGGCAGGCGGGTTCACCAACCCGCGCGCCGAGGCGCTCACCACGCAGGCCGACGTCGAGAAGGCGTTCGGCGATCAGCCGAACCAGATCATCGTGGCCGTCGACTCGAAGACGGCTCAGGACGCCGGCGGCCTCGCCCCGCTCGTCACCGTGCTCCAGGACGCGGGCGCGTCCACGATCACGGGGCCCGCGCAGAACACCAAGTTCCTCTCTGCCGATCGGAAGACGGCGGTCATCGTCGCCGGGTTCGGCGGCGACAACACCGCCGTCCAGAACAAGGTCCCCGACCTGCAGCGCTCGCTCGGCGGCAAGATCGCTGACGCCTCGGTCTACGTGACCGGCCAGCCCGCGCTCGACTACCAGCTCAACGTGCACTCGAAGGAGGATGCGACGCGGGCGGAGATGATCGTCTTCCCGTTCCTCATCGTCGTCCTCCTGCTGGTGTTCCGCTCCGTCGTCGCGACCCTCGTGCCCTTGCTCATGGCGGGGACGGCCCTCGCGGTCGCGAGCGCGCTCGGCTTCGTCGCGACGCGATTCACCGACATCTCGATCCTGTACTCGAACATCGTCTCGATGATCGGCCTCGCGGTGGCCGTGGACTACTCGCTCTTCATCATCAAGCGGTATCGCGACGAGCTCGCGGCGGGCAAGGACACCGTCGCGGCCCTCGAGACGGCCACGAAGACCGCGGGCCGGAGCGTCGTCTTCAGCGGAATCGCCGTCGCCGTCGCGCTCGTCGCGCTCTTCATTCCCAACGTCATGGCGTTCACGTCCATCGCGCTCGGCGGCGTCCTGGTCACGCTCGTGGCGATCGGCCTCAGCGTGACGGTCCTCCCTGCCGGCCTCAAGCTCCTGGGCGGCCGCATCAACTGGGGCACCATCAAGCTTCCGTTCGGGCGGGGCCGCGAGGACGCCGCGAAGGGTGGCCGGCGGACCCTCGCGGGCGGTCGCCGGCCGGCGCTCGTGGGCCTTCTGGGCGTCGCCGCGATGCTCCTTGCCGCGGTGCCCGTGCTGAGCATCTCGCTGCAGTCGCCCGTCGCGAGCGCGACGGTCCTCCCGTCCGGGGACCCCGCTCGCGAGGGACTCACGGTCATCGACCGCAACATCGGCCACGAGGGTCTCTTCCCGATCCAGATCGTCGTCAGCGCGCCCGCTGGAACCAGCACTCAGGATGTGGCGGAACGCGTCGAGAGCCTCACGGCTTCGGCGAAGGCCAAGGCTGGCGTCGCGGCCGTCACCTCGGTGACGTCCACGGGCGCGAGCCCCGCCCAGGTGCAGGCGGCCCTCGGCAACCCGCAGACGGCCGCCAGCTTCAAGGGCCTCTGGAGCGAGCAGAACGGACGCACCACCGCGCGCATTCTCGTCGACACCGTCGAGGGCCCCGACTCCGTCCGCGCCCACGAGCTCGTGAAGGAGTTCAGGTCCGACGGCGCGGCCGCCCCGGCGCCGTTCACGGTGCGCGTCACGGGAGCTACGGCCCAGGGCGTCGACTTCGACGAGACGCTCGTGGGCTCAATCCCGCTCATCGCGGGCCTCGTGGTGGTCCTGACGTTCGTGATGCTCGCGTTCGCGTTCCGGTCCTTCCTGCTGCCGCTGCTCGCGCTCTTCTTCAACTCGCTCGTGGTGCTCGCGTCCGTCGGCCTGCTGACGGGGCTGCTGTCCCTCGGCGGGAGCGCCCCGCTGAACTCGGTCACGCCGATCCTGCTCTTCGCCGTGATGTTCGGCCTCTCGATGGACTACATGGTGATCATCATGTCCCGCATCGTCGAGGCGTTCCGGAGCGGCAGCGACTTCCACGTCGCCGTCACGACGGGCGTGCGCGCCACGCGCTCGATGATCAACAGCGCCGCCATCATCATGGTCGCCGTGTTCGTCTCGTTCTCCTCCGCACAGATCAGCATCGTCCGGGAGATCGGATTCGGGCTCGCGATCGCCGTGATCCTCGACGCGCTCGTGGTGCGGATGTTCATCATGCCGGCGATCCTCCGGGCCGCGGGTCCGCGGGTCCTTGGGCGCGCCTCGGCCGGCCACGGTTCGGACGGCCCCGCCGCCGGGGAGACTGCAGCCGAGGAGGTCGCGGCCCTTCCGACGCACGACGGCGCCCCCGCACCCGAGTCGGCCGGCGTCCACTGATGCTGGCGCGCCAAGGCGACGAATGCATGGGGTGACCGATGCCTTGGCGCGGTGCGCTGTGGCGGGGACGGCCGTCGTCGTCCCCGCCACAGCCTCATGGGGAAGGCGGGGTTCCCGCCCCCGAAATTGATGACATGCTATCGTTCTCGACAGCGTCCCACCGAAACCTGCCGGCCCCGGTGCTGGCTTCAAACCCGCAGGACCTCCCATGACCACGACCGCCAGCAAGCCAAGCCGCTCCGATGCCTCGGCCATCGCGCCGACGGAACTCAGGTACCTCGTTCTTGCGGCCCAGCGCGAAGGCAATCGCGCCCTCGTGAAGCTCCTCGCGGACCTCGACCTCACGCCGTCGCAGGCCGAAATCCTGCTCGTCTTGGACGAATATGGCCCGGTGACGTTGCGCGAGCTCGGCGAGCTCATCGTCTGCGAGGCGGGCAGCCCGAGCAGGATCGTCGAAGTTCTCGTGCAGCGCGGGCTCGTGGAGCGTTCGTCGTCGGCCCTCGACCGCCGGGCGGTGCAGCTCGGCGTCACCGCCGAGGCCGCACGGCTCATCCCCCGGCTGCGTGCGGTCGAGGAGCATCTGGACGCCTACGCGACGTCGCTGCTCTCGGCCAAGGAACAGGCCGTGCTCGGACGCGCCCTCCGCAAGTACCTCGCAGGGACGCCGAGCGCCGAGGTCCTCGAGCACCGTTTCGCGGCGAAGCGCTCACACAGCGCTTAACCGATACACGGAGACGTGGCTGCGGGACTCTGCCGTGAAGGGATTGCGGTCCCAGTCCGCCCACCGGGACTCGAGGTGGAATCCGGCGAGCCGGGCCATGAGGTCGAGCTCGCTCGGCCAGACGTAGCGGTGCGGCGTGCGCTCGATACGTGCTTCGCGGCTCCCCGCGGGGTCCGGGTCGAACCGGACGTGGTGGGACACGACCCTTTGGTTCAGCACGTCATAGCTGTCCACGAGCAGATAGCCCGGATCGCTGACCTCGACGGTTCCCGAGTGCCCTGGAGGCAGCGACCGAAGTTGGGGAACCCAGAGTTCGATGACGAAGCATCCGCCCGGCTGGAGGTGGCGGGCCGCGTTCAGGAAGCAGGCGACCTGCTCGTCCTGCGTCACGAGGTTGGCGATGGTGTTGAACACGAGGTAGGCCAGCGCGAAGCTGTCTCCCGCGAGCGCGCTCGCCATGTCACCCTGCACTACGGGGATCCGTTGCTCATCGACCTTCTCGCGGAGCCGGGAGATCATCGCATGGGAGAGCTCTATTCCGCTCACCGGCACTCCCGCGTCGGCGAGCGGGATCGCCACCCGCCCAGTGCCGATCGCGAACTCCACCGCGCGCCCGCCTCGTGCAAGCCCTTTCAGGACGCCGACAGTCGGGCCGAGGACGTCCTCGGCAAACATGCCCTCACCGGGAGTGTCGTAGTTCTGCGCCACGTCGCGGTCCCACAGCTGCTGTTGGTCGGTCACGGGTCCTACTCTCTTGGGGACTGGCGGCATCGTCAACTGGAACACACGGGGAGCCAACCCGCGTTGAATCCCTCAGGGAGGCATGCCATGCGAATCTCAGAGGCCGCGGCCGCGGCTGGCACCACCGCCAAGACGCTCCGGTTCTATGAGTCGATCGGACTCATGCCCGAGCAGCCGCGGACCAGCTCGGGTTACCGCGAATACCCGCCCGAGGCGGTGCAGCGCGCCGCGTTCATCCGCCGAAGCCGCGCGGCCGGGCTCACGCTCGAGCAGACCCACCAGATCCTCCGCCTCCACGACACCGGCACGACGCCATGCGGCCACGTGAGGGAGCAGCTCGAGGAGCAGCTCGGCGCGATCGACCGTCAGATCGCCGAGCTCACGGCCCTCCGAGCCGAGGTGGCCCAGCACTACCGGGCCGCGTCAGCCGGGCCAGACGGCTGCGACACCGGGGAGATCTGCAGCTACCTCTGAGCGCCCACGAAAACTGGCACTGTCCAGATGACGTTTCCAGTCACAGAATTGACCTGTCTGCCACTGCGCGGCTGGGAGGGCACCGTGGAGAAGGTTCTGGACGTGATGATGCTCGGGCGAGTCCGATTCCACGAGCTGACAATGCGCGGGCGCGTGGTGCTGAGCCAGCTTCCCTTCAACGTGACGCTGCTCCTGGTCTGCCTCATCGCGGCGATCGCGGACCCCAGCGTCTTCACGGACGTGGGCTTCCTCGTGAGCCAAGGCCTCGCGCTCGTGCTCTTGGGCGTGTGCTTCGCGCTCCCCTGGGATCGCCTCGCGTACGGGCTGTTCCTCATCATCCCGGTGCTCGACTTCGCGCCGATCGGCATCCTGCACTACTCGAACGAGGATTCGCTGCGGGGCCTCGGCCTCCTCGCGGTCTTCCCGATCATGTGGCTCGCGGGCTCGGGCTACCGGCCGCGCATCATGGTCCCGGTTGGCGGTGTTGCGGCGCTGCTCATCGTGTGGGTTCCGCTCTTCGTTGACGGCAGGGCGACCCCGCACACCCTCGCGGCGGAGCTCCTCATCCCCTTCATGCTGTTCACGATCGGGCTCGGAACGTCGGTCATGACGCTCAGCGCGATGGCCCAGCAGGACCGCGTCGAGGAGCTCCTCCGGCGCAGCGAGACGCGTGAACGGCTGCTCGATACCGTGCTCGAGACGGTCGACGTCGGCGTCCTGGTCCTCGACGCCGAGGGCCAGAGCGCGTTCATGAACCCGAAGCAGCGCCAGCTCTACGTCGCGGCGATCCCGGACGGCGTGCCGACCGACAAGGAGGAGGAGCTCCTCATCTTCCGCGAGGACTCGGACGTGCCGGTTCCGCCGGGCGAGCGTGTGCTCGGCCGCGCGCTCGCGGGCGAGACGGTCGAACACGAGGTCTTCCGGCTGGGCCGCGGCGCGGAGGCGCGGATGGTCTCCATCTCGGCGCGGGGCTTCGACGACGCCGCCGGCGAGCGCGCGGGGACCGTCCTCGCCTCCGCGGACGTGACAGACGTCGTGGCCGCCGTGCACGCGCGCGACAAGTTCCTTGCCGCGATGTCGCACGAGTTCCGCACTCCGCTCACGAACATCCTCGGCTTCGCGGAGCTCCTCCAGGACGACTCGACCCTGAGCACCGCCGCGAAGGCCGACCTCCAGATCATGATGCGCAACGCCCACCACCTGAGCCACATGGTGGAGGACATCCTCGCTGCGTCCCTCACGGGAGCAGAGGCCGCGGCGATCCGCCTCCCGCTCGACCTGGCCGAGCTCGTGCGGCAGGCCGGCGACTCCTCGGGCCGCGAGGCCGCGGGCCGCGCGATCACCCTCCGCGTCTCGACGGACGGGCCCCTCCCGATCCTCGGCGACCGCACCGGCCTCGTGCGGGTCCTCGACAACCTCGTCTCGAATGCGCTCAAGTACTCCCAGTCCGGCACGACCATCACGCTCACCTCCTCCGAGGACGGCCCATGGGCGATCTGCACCGTCCGCGATGAGGGGCTCGGCATCCCGCCCGAGGACCTCAAGCGCGTGTTCACGCGCTTCCAGCGCAGCGACGCGGCGGTCCGCTCGGGGATCCCCGGCACAGGGCTGGGACTCGCGCTCGCGAAGGAGGTGGCGGAGCAGCACGACGGCGAACTCGACTGCACGAGCGAGGTCGGCGTGGGGAGCGTCTTCACCCTCCGGCTCCCCCTGCGCACCGCCCGGTCGCGGCGGACGGCGGAGGTGTGAAAGAGCGCGGCTATATCCCCTTGACGTGCGTTCTCGCCGCGAGAAGGGTGTACGGAAAGGATCGCTGCTGATCAGGAGGCGCTCATGTCCGTGAAGAGCACGAACGGCACCGCGAAAGCCGCGGGCCGGGCCGGGTCCGCCGAGGCCGCCGCCTCCCCGTCCGTGGATAGATCCGAGCTCATCCGCAACGTCGCGCTCGTGGGCCACTCAGGTGCCGGCAAGACGATGCTCCTCGAGGCCGTGCTCGCCTCGACCGGCGCGATCACGCGGATGGGCTCGATTGCGGATGGCAGCACGGTGAGCGATTCGGACCCCTCGGCGGTCCACCAGCAGCGCTCCGTGACCCTCTCGGTGGCACCGGTCCTCGTGGACGGCGTCAAGGTGAACCTGCTCGACACCCCCGGCTACGCGGACTTCATCGGCGAGCTGCGGGCCGGGCTCCGTGCGGCCGACGGCGCGTTGTTCGTCGTCTCCGCGGTCGACGGCATCGACGCCGCGACGATCGCGCTGTGGGCCGAGTGCGAGCGCGTGGGGATGCCGCGCGCCGTCGTCATCAGCAGGCTTGACCACCCGCGCGCGGATTACGAGGGCACCCTGGCCGCGTGCCGCGCGTCGTTCGGGGAGTCGGTGCTCCCGCTGTATCTGCCGCTGCGCTCCGCCGGCGCGGTGACCGGCCTGCTCGGGCTGCTCTCCGGCAACGTGTCCGACTACTCGGGCGACGACCTCCAGCCCGAGGTCCGCCCCGCGAACCCTGCCGAGCTCGCGGGCTGGGACGCGGCGCGAGGCGAGCTGATCGAGGGGATCATCGCCGAGAGCGAGGACGAGACGCTCATGGACCGCTACCTGGGCGGCGAGGAGATTGGGCTCGACGTGCTGATCGGCGACCTCGAGACGGCCGTGGCCCGGGGCTCGTTCTTCCCTGTTGTGCCCACGTCGGCAACCAACGGCCTCGGGACCGCGGAGCTCCTCGAGGTGCTCACGGGCGGCTTCCCCTCGCCGATCGAGCATGCCGTCCCGTCCGTGACCGACCTCGCTGGCAAGCGCGTCGGTCCGCTCACGTGCGATCCGGACGGGCCGCTCGCGGGCGAGGTCGTTCGCACGACCGTGGATCCGTTCTTGGGTCGCGTGTGCCTCGTGCGGTTGTTCTCGGGGACGCTCCGCGAGGATACGCCCGTGCACGTGGCGGGCCATGGCCTCGCGGAGCGCGGGCACCCGGACCACGACACCGACGAGCGGCTCGGCCACCTGTACTCGCCGTTCGGCGCAAACCTCCGCGCCGCGCCGTACGCAGTCGCCGGGGACCTCTGCGCGGTGGCGCGGCTTTCCGCCGAGACCGGCGATACCGTCTCCTCTCGCGATCTCCCCCTCCTCGTGGGCCCGTGGGACATGCCCGAGCCGCTCATGCCCGTGGCCGTCGAGGCCGCCTCGCACGGCGACGAGGACGCGCTCGCGAAGAGCCTCGCGAAGGTTGCCGCGGGCGATCCGACGCTCCGCGTCGAGCGCAACCCCGAGACGCATCAGCTCGTGCTGTGGTGCATGGGCGAGGCCCACGCCGAGGTGGTCTTGGATCGGTTGCGGGAGCAGGGCGTCAAGCTCCAAACGGTCGACGTCGTCACTCCCCTCCGCGAGACGTTCGCCACCCCCGCTTCGGGCCACGGCCGCTACGTCAAACAGTCCGGCGGGCACGGCCAATACGCGATCTGCGACATCGAGGTCGAGCCGCTCGAGCGGGGCGCGGGGTTCCAGTTCGTCGACAAGATCGTGGGCGGCGTGATCCCGGGCACCTATGTCTTGTCCGTTGAGAAGGGCGTGCGGGCGCAGATGGAGAAGGGGCTCTCCCAGGGCTTCCCCGTGGTCGACATCCGGGTGACGCTCGTGGGCGGCAAGACGCACAGCGTGGATTCGTCCGACGCCGCGTTCCAGGCCGCGGGCGCCCTCGCCCTCCGCGAGGCTGCGGCCGCCTCGCGGATCCAGCTCCTCGAGCCCGTCTCCTCCGTGACCATCAGCGTCCCCGACGAGTACGTGGGCTCCGTCATGAGCGATCTCTCCGCCCGCCGCGGCCGCCTCACGGGCACGACATCCGGCGAGGAGGGAACGGAGATCAACGCCGAGGTTCCCGACGCCGAGCTGCTGCGCTACGCGATCGAGCTCCGCGCCCTCACTGCCGGAACCGGCCGCTTCCGCCGCGAGTACCTGCGCCACGACCCGGCGGCGGGCAACTAACCCCAGGGTGACGAAATCCTCCGATTTCACGCGATGAACACCCTCCAAGTAGCTTCCGTCCCGAAATGTCCCGCCCTAACTGGCAGTTAGGGCGGGACATCTTTCGGGCGCATCACGCAAGCGGGTTGGGGGAAGCCGGACCGATGGGCAGGAGAGCGGTCCCGAAGTCCGTGATGGTGTACCGGCCGCATTGCACCGTGCTCTGCGGCGCTGTGCGCGCTACGGGCGGCAAGACCGGCGCGGGATGCGCATTGTCGGTCAGCACGAAGGAAACCTTGGCGTTCGCGTAATCCGTGCGATCGCTGAGCCATGGGTAGGCACCGAAGGTTTGATCCACCTGAACCAGCTGGTCGGGCTCGCCCAGATAGGCCTTAGGTCCGCGAATGGTCCAGAAGCCTCCCGCACCCGTGCGATGGCTGGCAGCGATCCAGGCGTCGACGCAGACGATGTCGGGGTCCACGACGGCGGCAGATCTGCTGAGAGCGCCCGTCGCCAGAGCCGAAACACCGAGCGCGACCACCATGAGGCCGCTCACGATGGCGCGGGCTTTCCCGCCGTCGAGGCGGCCACGGAAGGTCCTGCCTTGACCGGCTAGCCTCGGGGCGAGGACGAGCATGCATACCGGGGCGAAGACCATGGGCTGGAGGTAGCGGATCGCGAAGGTGCCGAGGCAGATCCCGCCGACGAGGAGCCCTACCGGAGCCACCCAGCCCATTCCGGAGACGATCGCCGCAGCGGCATCTCGCGCAACGAGCGAGCGGCGGAACACGATGACCGAGACGAGCATGAGCGCGACGGCAACGGTGAGCGACACGGCTCCAGCGACTGTCGACGCCCGGTCGGCCCACGCCCCCAGATAGTAAACGGCAGACCACCAAGACAACCCGGGACTTGAATACGTGGGCCCGTATTTGCTGAAGAGCGGAGTGAATGCAATTCGCGCGGCGACGCCGAGACCGCTCCCAAGAACCAGCAGGACACCCACTCGGACGGCGCCGCGCCAGCCTACAACGCGTCGGCGGGCGACGAGGGCGAGCACGAGTATGAGCGGCATCGTTGCCCAGGCCAGAAACAAGGGGTTTGTTAGCGCCGACAGCGCGCTCGTGACCATGAGCACCGGCTCAAGCCACCGCCGTCGTCCGCCGCGCTGCGCCGTGACCAGCCGCGCAACGATCCCTGTCGCCGCGACCGCCCCGAGAAGGGTCATGCTGTAGTACGTCGTCGTGACCACCAGCGATGCGAGCTCAAACGTTTCCTGGCGCGGGGAGTCTTCCAGAAGCGTCAGGGACGCCATCGCGCCGAACGCCACCAGGGCGCCGGCGACCCGCAGTGATCGGGGCCGTCCACGGTGCACGGCTCCAGCCAGGACCCTCAGGACGCCGTAGAGCAGCAGGAGATTGACCACGGCGCTCAGCGCGAACGTGCCCTTGACTCCCAGCCCTAGCCCGGCGAGCGCGAAATAGAGCCCCATTTCAGGAATGAAGAGCACGGCGGACAACGACCAGTCCTGAGGCTGTCCGGCCAGGACCGACTGGCGGACCAGCGCCGGCAACACCGAATCGCCGTCGTAGTAGAGGAGCCACGAGCGGTCCGTGGCGTCCACATGCCACACGGCCAGGAGGGCGAGCGTGAGGGCCAGAACGAATCCCGCCGACTCGGCCGCCCATGGAGGCACGGCGGTCGACGCGCGTTGAGGCGTCGCGGTGGGCGCCGCCGAGCTGAAGTCCTCCCGCGAGGACAGGAATCCGAGCGCTGACACGCTACAGCCCAGACGCCGAGCTGTGCGTGTGCGCCGGGCCCGCCGTCGAGTCGGCGAGTGGCCTGGCGCGTTCGCGCGAAAACAAGTCTCGAACGGCCCGTTCGCACGGCTTCTCGACGTACCGGTAGGCGAGCCCAGCGAGGCCGGCGGCCGCGATGAGGGCCGGCGGCACAAGCCACCACGGGAGGCTCTGTGGCCCCGCGCCGATCGCGAGGCCCACGGCACCCAGCACGAGGTAGTGGACCATGTAGAAGGAGAACGACCGGTCCCCCAGCGCGACCATTCGTGGGTGAGTCAGGAGACGGCTGTCTCCGGAGAGTTCCCGCCGCGCGGACGTCCAAATGAGCACGACGACGGCGGGCAGCAGGAGAGCCTCGATCGCCCACCAGGGCGTGACGTGGAGGAGGTCGGCGATGAGCGCGAGCATGAGTCCCGTCGTGGTCGCGGCAGCGGCGGCGAACTGGATCGTGCGCGACGGGACATGGCCGGCCTTGAGCAGGAGCGCCAGGGCGACGCCGATCACGAACTCGGCGAGCCGATACGGCGGGAAGTCGTAGGTGAAGAAGTGGGCGGCCCAGGCGTTCACCTCCACGCCCAGCGTGAGCTGGATCAACAGCCCCATGACCGGCTGAAGGATCGCGAGGAAGACCACGGTGCCCACGAGCTCCCGGGCGGTGAAGCGGCGCATCACCTTCACGATCACCGGGAGCAGGAGATAGAAGAAGGCTTCCGCTGACAGCGACCATGTCACCGGATTGAAGGACGACGACGACATCGGTCCCCACGCCTGCGTCAGAGTGAGGCTCTGCACGAAATAGACCGGGTTGGTATTCGGAGCTACGGGGACGATCGCCGCGATGGCTAGCGTGGCTGCACTCAGAGGAAACAATTTCGCGAAGCGGTTCCGCAGGAACACACCGGTGCCCGCCTCCGTCGTGTCCGCCCAGGTCAGAACGAAGCCGGAGAGGACGAAGAAGAAGCTCACGCCCACGAATCCGAGGTCCACCACGGGAAGCTGGTACTGGCCAAAGCCATGCATGAGCGCGACGACTCCAGCAGCCACGAACCGAAGACTCGTCAGTGAATGCAGTCGTTTCACTGCGCCTCGCTCAGGATCTGCTGGCGGACCATTCGGTTGTCCCCTTTCCGTACGGAATGTAGGGGTGGGCCACCCCGATTCCCCCACCGGAAAAGTCTCCCTGCACACCGCCGCTCCGAAGGGCCGTCGGCTCGAAACCTTGCCCAATCCTTGGGGGAACCTTCGCTGCAGTTGCGAGAGGGCACATCGGGAGGATCCGCGGGTATCCGCCTCGATTCGAGTGGGCAGGCACGTCGCGCAAAAAATGTCCCGCCCTCATTCACGGTGAGGGCGGGACATTTTTTGCGCGCGGTCAGCGGGCTACTGCGACGAGTACGAGCACCAAGGCCGCGACGAGGATCGCGACGCGGGCGTAGTGCAGGCGGTCCCAGCGCTGGTGCTGTTCCCGCCAGTCGGCAGGGTGGTCCTCGGCCGTCCAGGTCACCGAGCGGTTGTTGATCGGAACGAGAAGGGCGACCGACATGATGATGCTCACTGCGAGCAGCGCCGCGGCGACGAGTGATGCTGCGGCGGACGGCGTTCCCCACGCGAGCGCCGTGAGCGCCGCGACGAGGATCAGCGAGCCGATGTACCAGAACGGCATCGCGCGCCCGAGCATCCGGCCGCCGTGTGCGCGCGCTTCCAACGACGCGCCGACCGGGAGCCGCAGCACGATCGGATTGACGACGAACGCGACGGCGAACTCCACCCCGACCATGAGGCCGACGACGGTCGCGGTGATGACGGAGAGAACCGAGATCATGCTTTTCCCCTCAAGTTAGCAACGCTAGATTATCTAGCGGTGCTAACATATGCCTTAGGGGCCCGGACCGCAAGGGGAGGATCGATGACTGAACCCACAGCCCGTCAGCGACGGAGCGACGAGAGGCGCCAAGGCATCCTCGATGCCGCACGCGATCGCGCCGATGCCGAGGGCTGGGCGGCCGTGACCACCCGGCATCTGGCGGAGGCGATCGGCTACTCCCAGCCGGTGCTGTACGGCCACTTCCCCGGTGGCAAGACGGAGATCATGCGGGTCATCGCCTTCGAGGGCTTCGCGGAGCTCACGCGACGGTGTCGCTCGGCCGTCGGAAACACGAGGGGACGCAAGGCAGTCGAAGCGGTCGCCGCGGCGTATCTGGACTTCGCCGCGGCACACCCCGCCGTCTACGAGGCGATGTTCCAGCAACCGATCGACACGCTCTTCGCGAGCGAGGACACCGAGCCCGAACTGCGAGCCGGCTTCGAGGCCCTTGCCGACGCGGTGAACGAAGAGGACGACGGAACGAGGACCGAAGTGTTCTGGGGTGCCCTGCACGGCATGAGCCAACTCGAACGCGCCGGCCGCATGCGCCCCGAACACCGATCGCGGCGCATCTCGGAACTCGCCGCACACTTCGACCCGGACGCCCCCAGCTCCTAAAACCGACCCAACCGAAGCGCAGCGCGGAGCCCCTCAGTCCTCGCTGATGTGCACGATCTGCCACACTGTCGGTGCGGGCAACTGCGCGAGGAGGTAGTCGCCGTCGACCGTGTAGGGCACGTCGGTGAGGTGCGCCTGGCCGTCCGGGTCCGCGACCCGAATCCGCGGGAGCCCGGCCCGCGTGCGCCGGAGCCGCAGGGTGCCCTCGCCTGGGGAGACGGGCACCGCGCGCGGCGCGTCCCAGAGCGTGTCCGGCTGGCCGTTGAGGTTGATGAGGTGGACCACGAGCCCTTGCGGCGTGCTCGTGACGCGCCGCCACACCGCCCCCGCGGTGGGCGCCTCGGTGACGGGCGTCTCGGCGTAGGCGACGTCGACGTCGTCGTTGTAGCCGCCCGCGTAGGAGCCCGTGACGTCGTGGATGTCGGGGTCCATGAGGAGGGCATCGTGCTCGACGAGGAAGTCGTACCAGCGGGCCAGGAAGCGCTCGGTCTCCGGGACCACGGGGTGGTTCTTGACGTAGTACGGGTCCACGAGGACGCGGTCGGCCTCGCCGGCCAGGAGCTGGGTGGCTCCGTGGCTGAAGGCCGTGGCCATCGTGAACGCCGCGGCGCGGTCGGCGCTCGCCTGGTCGGGGGTCTGTGCGTAGACGTGCTGGTATGCGGCAAGCACCACCGGCTGGTCCCGCCTCGACGCCTTCGCCCGCTCGATGACCCGCACGAGCGATTCCAACGTCACATGCGGCGGCCACACCTCGACGTACACCGCGTCCTGCGATGTCGGCGCAGTGGCCCACGTCGGGAAGTCGTTGACGTTGTTGAAGACCAGCCGGCTCGGCGGGAGCGCCGCCCGGATCCGCTCGATGAGCGCCACGAACGACTCCGCGAGATCGACTCCCCGCCCGTCCGGCGTGAGCGCGTACTTGGGGTAGCCGTACTGGTCGAGGTGGAACCCGTCGAAGCCGATCTCCGCGGTGGAGCGGTCGAGCTCCTCGGCGAAATGGCTGAGCCACGGCTCCGCGGCCGGGTCCACGAGGTTGAGGAAGTCGCCGAGGCTGTGGACGGTGCCCGAGGGCGTGGTCAGGGCGAGCTTCTCCCACTGGGACCATTCGTCGTGCCCCACGCCGTAGACCGCGGCGTAGCCGAGCGAAGCCGCGCCAGCGGCGCGGAACGCCTCGACGAGGCGGCGCACGGTCGCGAGGGAGATCGTCTGATCCAGCGCGTCCTGGTACTCCTCCCCTCCCCCAAGGAGATCGGCGTGCCTGTAGGCCCAGTCGTAGAACTGGATGCCGTTGAGGTGGAGGCGCCGCGCGCGGCGGACCACGGCGTCGACGTCTTTCTCGGGCGAGTAGCTCGCGACGAAGCCATAGCGCAGCCGGCACGTGGGATCCTCGGTGACCTCGACCGCGGTGCGCAAGGCCCCGCCGTCGTACGTGTACTCGACGCCATAGGTGCCCTGGTCCAGCGCCCCCAGCGAGGCGGCGCCCGGGCCGACGCCCTCAAGCCGAAGCACTAGGTCGCCGAGGCGCAGGACGGTCAGGGAGCCCGTAGTCCCCTCGGGGACGTCGAGGACGACGGCGACATCGTCGCCCGGGCGGTAGGAGGCCTTGGTGGGCAGGAGTTCAGTCATTGAGAGAGGTTCTCCGTGGTTGGTGGGGCCCGGGTTGCCTGGGGGCGCGAGATGGGTGGGCGCGGCTGCTTGATGGCGCAGCTACTTGATAGCGCCGGCCGTAATCCCGGTGATGAGGTGGCGCTGCCCGGCCATGTAGACGGCGACGACGGGAATGACGGCGATCGTCGAGGCGGCGAAGACGAGGCCCCAGGCGGTGGCGTGCTCGCCCTGGAACGCGGCGATGCCGAGCGGGAGCGTGCGCTTGCTCGAGTCGCTGATGACGGTGAGGGCCCAGATGTATTCGTCCCAGGCCCCGAGGAAGGAGAAGACGGCGGCGGTCGCGAGCGCGGGGCGCCCGAGCGGGACGTACAGGCGGAGGAACTTCCGCAGGGTCCCGGCGCCGTCGATCGTCATGGCCTCGTCGAGCTCCATGGGGACGCGCTCGAAGAACGCGCGCAGCATGAAGGTCGTGAAGGCGATCTGCCCCGCGGTGTAGAAGAACACGAGGCCGTTGAGGGAATCGACGAGGCCGAGGGACTTCGCGAGGATGAACTGAGGAACGATCACCACGATGCCCGGGATCATGAGCCCCGCGAGGAGCACCCCGTAGACCACGTTCTTGAGCGGGAAGTCGAAGCGCGCGAACGCGAAGGCCGTCATGGCGGAGATCGCGACGGACGCGAACGTGGTCAGGATCGAGACGTAGGCCGAGTTGAGGAAGTACCGGCCGAAGTCGCTGCCGTTCCACGCGTCGAGGTAGTTGGAGAACGTGAAGTTCTGCGGGATGAAATGCGGCGGGCTGGGCAGCAGGGCCGTGTCCGGCTCGAGCGACGTCGAGACCATGATGACGAACGGCGCGAGCATGAACGCGGCGCCCACCGCGACGAGGACCACGCGGATCCACGCCGCGGTGATCGACCTGCCTCGGCGCCCCCGAATGCCGGCACGGGCCGCGGCCGGTGCTATAGAGGTCACGGTCACGCCTCCTTCTTCTCGCGGGTCACGCGGTACTGCACGTAGGAGACCGCGGAGATGATGATGGCCAGCACGAATGACATCGCCGACGCGAAGCCGAAGTCCAGGAACGAGAACGCCTGCTTGTACATGTAGCTGAGCGGCACCTCCGTGGTCCCGGCCGGCCCTCCGTTGGTCATGAGGAGCACCGACGGGAAGACGTTGAACGCCCCGATGATCTGGACGATGGAGACGAACACGATCGTGCCGCGGATCCCCGGGAACGTGACGTTGGCGAAGCGTTGCCACGCGTTCGCGCCGTCGATCGAGGCGGCTTCGTAGAGGTCCTGCTGGACGCCGCTGAGCGCGGCGAGGAAGACGACGATGCACCAGCCCAGGTTCTTCCAGATCCCGAGCAGGGAGATGGCGGCCATCGCGGTCCAGCGCTGCTCGAGCCACGGCACCGGCTCGCCGACCATGTGCAGGATGTCCTGGAGGAACCAGTTCACGGCGCCGTTGTCGGTCGTGAAGAGGTACCGGAAAAGGAGCGAGACGACGACCCAGCTCGTGACGACTGGGATGTAGTACAGGACCCGGAAGAGGGTCCGGCCGGCCATGGGCCGGTGGAGCAGCGTCGCGAACGCGAGGGCCAGGGCGATCGTGGCCGGGACGGTCATGAGCAGATACGCGCCGGCGTTCACCACGCTCATCCAGAACTGCGGGTCGCTCACCGCCCGCACGTAGTTGCCCAGGCCCACGAACGGGCTCGGCGTGCCGGGCAGTACTGACCACTGGTAGAAGCTGATCTGCAGGGACCGCAGGAGCGGGTAGCCGGTGGTGAGGGTGAACAGGCCGAGCCCGGGGGCGGCGAACGCCCACGGAATCCACCAGTGCCCGGGGCGGCGTGAGGAGCCACCCCGCCGCGGCTTGAGGGGCCGCGGCGGGGCGGTGGCCGGGGCCTTGGAGGTCCCGGGGGCGGTGCTGAGGGTCATGCCTATCCTTGCGCGAGGAGCGGGTCGATCTGGGCCGCCGCGTCGTCAAGCGCCTGCTTGACGGTCGCCTTGCCCTGGAAGGCCAGCTGGACCTGCTTGGTGAAGATGTCGTCAACCTTGGCCCACTGGGACGTTGCGGGCCGAGGCCGGGCGGTCTTGAGCTGGTCGAGGTACGGCTGGTAATACGGCGCGTAGGAGGCCATCGCCGTGGCCTGGGCCGATTCGGCCGAGAGCTGCCCGACCTTGCCCATGGCCTGCTGCGCATCCGGGGAGAGCATGTAGCGGATGAACTCGGCCGCGAGGGCCTTGTTCTTCGACTGCTGCGTCATGACGATATCTTCGCCGCCGACCACGCTGATGCTGCCCCCCGAGCCAGAGAACATCGGTTCGGTGGCCGGCTTGAAGTCCGGGTAGGACTTGGTGAGGCCCGGGAACGTCCACGGGCCGTCGACGATCGTGTCGTAGACGCCCTTCGCGAGGCCGTCGGACGTCTGCATCGTTCCCGTGCCGCCGAGGATGTTCGAGGGCAGCTGCTTGTTGTTGTAGAGGTCGACGAGCAGCTGGATGGCCTCGACGGTCTTGGGGCTGTTGAGATAGCCGCTCGCCTTCGTCACGTCGGCGTTCGTCATGTCTCCCCCGTTGGACCAGATGAACGGGAGGAGGTTCCAGCCGCCGGAGCCGCCCTCGGCGAAGATGTACTTGCCGGAGCCGGGCTTGGCGGCCAGGGACTTGAGGTCGTCGAGCGTCTTGGGCGGCGCCGAGATCCCCTGCGCGGTGAGCGCGGCCTGGTTGTAGATGACCACTCGCGTGTTCGTGTCGAGCGGAAGGCCCCAGTATTTGCCCTGGTACTTGTTGGTGGCGAGGGGCCCGGGGTACATCTTGCCGGCCCAGTCCTGGAAGTCCGGCATGGTGTCGCTGAGTGGTGCGAGCACGCCGAGCTTGGCGAATTCCGGCACCGCGACGATGTCCGCGCGGAACACGTCGGGCAGGGACCCGGCGGCGGTCGCCGTGATGAGCTTCTGGTGCATCTGGTCGGAGGGCACCTGGACGCTGTTGACCTTCACGCCGGGGTGCAGCTTCTCGAACGCTGGGATGAGCGTCTTCTCGAGCGCGTCGATCTCGCCTCCGCCCGCACTGTAGGCGTGCCAGAACGTGATCTCGCCGCTGAGCTGCGCCCCGGCAGCGACCTGCTGGGCGGACGGCGTGGATTGCGAGGCGCCCGTGCCGCCCACGTCGCACGCAGCCAAGCCGGCGACGGCGGCGAGTGCGATGGCGGGCAGGGCCAGAGACCGCTTCATGAGGGTGACCTTTCGTGTCCTCGGGCAGCTTTGCCCGGAGGGTGGGTGGGTGAGGGTGGCTGGGTGGGTGAGGGTGGCTGGGTGGGTGAGGGTGGCTGGGTGGGTGAGGGTGGCTGGGTGGGTGAGGGGGTGGTGCTTGTTGTTCTAAGTGGTGCTGCGGATGAAGGCTGCGAACTCCCAGGGCCTGAGCGTCAGGCCGCGGGGGTCGGGGTAGTTGCCGAGGATGCGTTCGGCGGAGCCCCACGAGGGGTCGCCGATGTCGGCGTGGCGCTCGTCCGGCGTGAAGTTGCCGAGGACGAGCAGTTCGGTGCCCGCGTAGCTGCGGGTGTAGGCGTAGACGGCTTCGTCGTCGGGCAGGAGCATGGCGAAGTCGCCCTGAGCGATGACCGGCAGGCTGTGCCGGAGCTCGATGAGGCGGCGGTAGAAGCTGAAGACGGAGTCCTCGCGGTCCACCTGCTCCTCGGCGTTGATCTCCACCGAGTTGGGGTTGGCCGCGATCCACGGCGTCCCCGTCGTGAATCCGCCGTGCTTCCCCGACGTCCATTGGACAGGGGTCCGGGCGTTGTCGCGGTTGAGCGGCGCCATGGCGGAAAGGACGACGGCGGGATCCTCACCTCGTGCGCCGATGGCCTCCCGGTAGTGGTTGAGCACCTCGATGTCTCGGTACTCGTCGATCGAGGCGAAGCGCATGTTCGTCATGCCGAGCTCTTCGCCCTGGTAGATGTACGGCGTTCCGCGGTGGAAGTGCAGGATCCCACCGAGCATCTTCGCGGACAGCTCGCGGTAGGCGCCGTCGTCCCCGAAGCGGGAGACGATGCGCGGCTGGTCGTGGTTGCTCCAGTAGAGGCTGTTCCAGCCGCGCTCAGCGAGCCCGTCCTGCCAGCGCCCGAGCGACGCTTTGAGGTCCGTGAGCCGCAGCGGCTTCGGCGCCCATTTGCTGCCCTCGTGGTCGAGGCCCACGTGCTCGAACTGGAACACCATGTCCACCTCGCCGCGGGCCGGATCGGTGAAGAGCGCGGCGTCCTCGACGGTGACCCCGGGCATCTCCCCGACCGTCAGCAGGGCGCCCTCGCGGCCGGCGAACACGGCCTGGTTCATTTCGTGGAGGAACTCGTGGATCCGGGGGCCGCAAATGAACGACGCCGCACCGTCACCAAAGAGCCGCCCCTCGCCGACGGGTCCGTCCGGCAGGGCGAGATCCTTCGATATGAAGTTGATGACGTCCATCCGGAACCCGTCGACCCCGCGGTCGAGCCACCAGTTCATCATCGAGTAGACGGCCTCACGGACCTCGCGGTTCTCCCAATTGAGGTCCGGCTGCTTCTTCGAGAAGAGGTGAAGGTAGTACTCCCCCGTCGCCTCGTCGTACTCCCACGCGGGGCCGGAGAAGAAGGAGCCCCAGTTGGTCGGCTCGGCGCCGGGCGTGCCGGGCTCGTGGCCCGGGCGGGCGGGCCGCCACCAGTACCAGTCCCGCTTCGGGGAGACGTTCGACGCGCGGGACTCGGCGAACCAGGGGTGCTCGTCGGAGGTGTGGTTGACCACGAGATCCATGACGAGCTTCATGCCGCGTTCGTGCAGGCCGGCGATGAGCCCGTCGAGGTCGGCGAGGGAGCCGAAGGCGGGGTCGACGTCCTGGTAGTCGCTGATGTCGTAGCCGTTGTCGTCGTGCGGGGAGCGGTAGACGGGAGACAGCCAGACGACGTCGACCCCTAACCGCTTGAGGTAGTCGAGCTTGCTGATGATCCCGGGGATGTCGCCGATCCCGTCGCCGTCCGAGTCGGCGAAGCTCCGCGGGTACACCTGGTACACGACGGCGCTGCGGAACCACTCCCGCAATGCCTGCGCGGCGGCTTCGGACGGCTGTGCTTGCAAGGTCACGGATGCACCTCGAGGGGTTGGGCCGCCCGACGGCGGCGCTGCTGTCGATGAAGGATCAGTTGGTGATCGACCCCACATTGGAAGTTTTGCCGCAAAAGTCTCAACTGTCAATAGGCCAAGATTTCCCTCCTGAATCAGCGTGTAGGTTCTGGCGCAAAACTCAGGTTTCTGGAAGAATCGAGGAGCGCCAGGACGTTCTGGCCCGAAGGAGGACGCGTGGACGCCACGCCCGTGCATCCCAGCTGGCTCGGAGATCCGAGCTCCACGCGGGATGTCATGTACCGGCTGCTCATCGACGGGCCTATGTCCCGCAGCGCGCTGGCCGAGCGGCTCGGACTCTCGGCCGCGAGCCTGAGCCGCGTCACCAAGCCGCTTCTCGCCTCCGGAGAGCTCCGCGAGGTGCCCGGACGGCACGTTGGCCCCACCGGCCGGCCCACCCAGCCCCTCGAGGTCGACGCGAGCCAACACCGCTTCATCGGGGTCAAGGTGACGGGGAACCACGCGTACGCGGCGCTCGTCAATCTGCGGGCCGACGTGCTCGAGTCCGAGGACGCGCCGATCCGCGCGAAGGATCCGGACTCGGTGATCGCGGTCCTGACCTCGCTCGCGGAGAACCTCCAGCGGCGCGGCGGCGCCGCGTCGGGGCTGGGCGTCTGCCTCGGCGGGCAGGTCCGCGAGGACGGCAGCGTGGGCTACGCGCCGTTCCTCGAGTGGGAGAACGTGCCGTTCGGCGAGCGCCTCCGCGACGCAACGTCCCTCCCCGTGGCCGTCGCCAACGACCTCAACGCGCTGACCCTCATCGAGCACTGGCATGGGGCCGGCCGCGGGGTCGAGAACCTTGTGATCCTCACGATCGGCGCGGGCGTGGGCTATGGCCTCGTCATCAACAACCAGCTCATCAACGACGTCAACGCCGGCCTCGGCCAAGTGGGTCACACTCCCCTCGACCCGACGGGCCCGGCCTGCAGCCTCGGACATCGCGGCTGCGCGAACGTCGTGCTGAGCATCCGGAACATCGAGGCCCAGGCGGCTGTGTCCTTGGGTCGGAGCGTGCCCTACGAGAGGCTCATGAAGCTCGCGGCCAAGGATCCCGTGGCCCGGCAAGTCGTTGATCAGGCCGCGTTCTCCCTCGGCCGCCTCATGACGATCGCCTCGGCCTTCACGATGCCCCAGAAGATCGTCCTCACGGGCGAGGGGGTAGGCCTCGCGGTCGCCGCGCCGGACGCCGTCCGTGCTGGCAGGGCCCACGACCGGGAGAAGCACACGCCCGCCGTGCCCCTCGAGATCGTCGAGGTCAGCCACACCCACTGGGCCCGCGGCGCAGCGATTGCCGCGATGCAGCTCCCCGCGCCCCCGCAGGCAGCCGACCGGATTCCGGCGACCATAGGCGGCAGCACGACCCCAGTCCACTAACCCAGCGGCGCGGCGCTCACTCCGCCGCGTACGCGTCGACGGCCTGCTGCACCACCGAGCTGTAGGCGTCCCAGGCTTGGGGCGGCGTCGCCACGACGAGCACGCTTCCGCCCTTCGCTCCCTCGACGTAGCACGCGATCTCGCGGTAATCGTGGGTGCCGCCCTCGTTGTCGCGGGTCCGGTACGTGTCCTCCACGCACGAACCCTGGCCCCCACGGAACGCCATCCCGGTCCGGCTGGACAGCTTCTGGGCCGGCTCGCCGTTTTCGTCCACGAGGTGGTCGAGGCGGAACTCGGGCCACGTGGCCACTGACTCGTCGCCCTGCTTCGGCGTCGCGTTGAAGTAGACGAGGAGGCCAGCGCTCGGCGAGGTAATCTCGGCTGAGACGCTGCCCGGGTCGGCCTGGGCAGGCGTTGCCTCGGGCGGGAGGGACATCTTGGCGGTTCCGTCCGGGAGCTCCTCGACTTTCCATAAGCCCGGTGCGGCGCCGGCGCGGAACCAGGCGAAGGCCTGATCGCGGGACGCCGGCGCGGTTGTCCCGGAGCTGCCACCGCTCGGACCGCTGCAGCCCGAGACGAACAGCACGGCAGCGGCCACCGCTGCGGCGATCAGTCGCGCATCGGCCAGTCGCGCATCGACCAGGCGCGTGTCGACCGGTCGCCCGCCGACCAGGCGCACTCGCCCATCGACCGGTCGCCCATCGACCAGGCTCGCGCTACTTGTTGCCGTCGCCATCGTCCGGACCACCGTTGTCGTCGGCATCGTGGTCGCCTCCGCCGGGGTGAAGCGGCGGCGGA
>NZ_JBKZWT010000280.1:0-4722 GCF_047759905.1 Sinomonas sp. G460-2
GTCGGCGTGGACGTATTTCTTGTCGTACACGGACTCGTCATCGACGGGGTCGAGCTGGCCGAGGCCGGAGAGGTACTGGGCCTCGATCCCGTCCACGAGCTCTACCGTGGTGGCGGGCAGCATGGACTCGGTGACGGAGTGGCCGGGGCGGCGGACCTTCAGGAGCGCGTTGGGCTCCTCGACCCCGGCGGCGACGATGCCGCGGGGGCGCTTGAGGTAGAGCGAGGGGGCGGTCTCCACGACGCCGGCGGCCAGCAGGGCCGAGGCGAGCGTGTCGCCCGGGTGTCCCGTGTAGAACCTGCCGTCGACCGTGAACGCGAGGTCCACGGTGCGGTCGATGCGCCCGCCGTTGCGGAGGCGGAACGGTTCGCGGGTCATTTGGCTCCTCCCGGGTGGGCTGGGCGGGCCTCGCCCATGCGGTAGACGGCGGCGATGCGGTAGGTCGAGGTGTCGCGGACGGCGTTGAACCACTTGCGGCAGCCGCCGGTGTGGACCCAGCGCTCGGCGAAGAGGCCCTTCGTGTTCTCGCGATAGAAGAGGTAGCGGCCCCACTCCTCATCCGTGAGGGCGCTGGGGTCCTCGGGGTAGGGAACGTGGGCTTGGCCCCCGTAGTGGAACTCGGTCTCGTCCCGGGGCCCGCAGTTCGGGCAGCTGATCAGGATCATCGCTGGCTTTCCTTCTTGTCGGGCGATGCGGCGGGCGCCATTAGTGGGCGACGGCGGCCGCGCCGTGCTCGTCGATGAGGGCCCCCGAGACGAAGCGCTCGAGGGAGAAAGGCTCGTTGAGGCGGTGCGGCTCGCCGGTCGCGATGGTGTGCGCCATCGTCCAGCCCGCACCCGGGGTGCCCTTGAAGCCGCCCGTGCCCCAGCCGCAGTTCACGAACAGGTTCTCGATCGGGGACGTGCCCACGATCGGGGAGGCGTCGAGCGTGACGTCCACGATCCCGCCCCACGTGCGCAGCAGGTGCGCGCGGGCGAAGATCGGGAAGAGCTCGACGGCCGCGGCCATCTGCTGCTCGATGACGTGGAACGCGCCGCGCTGCCCGTACCCGTTGTACGAGTCGATGCCGGCGCCCATCACGAGCTCGCCCTTGTGCGCCTGCGAGACGTACACGTGCACGTGGTTCGACATCACAACCGTCGGGTGCACGATCTCGTGCAGCTCGGAGACGAGCGCCTGGAGCGGGTGGGACTGGATCGGCAGGTCGAACCCGGCCATCTTCGCCAGGACGCTCGAATGGCCCGCAGCGCAGAGGGCCACCTTCTCCGTCGCAATCGTGCCCCGGTTCGTCTTGACGCCGACCACGCGGTTGCCGTCCTTGACGAAGCCCGTGACCTCGCAGTTCTGGATCAGGTCCACGCCGAGCTCGTCCGCCTTGCGGGCAAACGCCCACGCGACGTGGTCGTGCTTCGCGATTCCAGCCCGCGGCTGGTACGTCGCCCCGAGGACGGGGTAGCGGATCCTGTCGCTCGTGTTGAGGATGGGGCACAGCTCCTTGACCTGGTCCACGTCGAGCCACTCGGCGTCCACCCCGTTGAGCTTGTTCGCGCTGACCCGGCGGACCGACTCGCGCACGTCCTGGAGCGTGTGCGCAAGGTTCATGACGCCGCGCTGGCTGAACAGGAAGTCGTACTCGAGCTCCTCGGGAAGCTTCTCCCACAGCTTGAGCGAGTGCTCGTAGATCGCCGCGGACTCGTCCCACAGATAGTTAGATCGAATGATCGTGGTGTTGCGGGCCATGTTCCCGCCCGCAAGCCAGCCGCGCTCGAGTACGGCGATGTTCGTCATCCCGTGGTTCTTCGCGAGGTAGTACGCCGTCGCGAGCCCGTGCCCGCCGCCGCCCACGATCACCGCGTCGTACGACGGCTTCGGATCGGGGTTGCGCCAGAGGAAGTCCGGGTGCTCCGGCAGGAGGTCCGCCATCACAGGGCTCCGTTCGAGATGAGGTTCGGCTCGTCCGCAGCGCCGGCCGCGGTGAGGTTCGGGTAGAGCGGGTGCTTCTCCGCAAGGAGCTTCACGCGGGTGCGGAGGGACTCGGCGACCTCGTCGGTGAAGCTGGGCTTGAGGGCCGTGGCGATGATGTCCGCGACCTCGCGGAACTCGGTCTCGCCGAAGCCTCGCGTGGCCAGGGCGGGCGTGCCGATGCGCAGGCCGGAGGAGACCATCGGCGGGCGGGGGTCGAACGGCACGGCGTTCCGGTTCACGGTGATGCCGATCCGGTGCAGGCGGTCCTCGCCCTGCTGCCCGTCCAGGTCCGAGTTCCGCAGGTCGACGAGGACGAGGTGCACGTCCGTGCCGCCGTTGACCACGGAGACGCCACCGGCCGCGACGTCGTCCTCGAGCAGCCGCTCCGCGATGATCTTCGCGCCCTGGAGGGTCCGCTCCTGACGCTCGCGGAACGCCGGCTCGGCGGCGAGCTTGAACGCGACGGCCTTCGCCGCGACGACGTGCTCGAGGGGCCCGCCCTGCTGGCCGGGGAACACCGCGGAATTGATCTTCTTGGCCAAGTCTGCGCTGTTCGTGAAGATCACACCGCCGCGCGGACCGCCCAGGGTCTTGTGGGTCGTCGTCGTCACGATGTCCGCGTGCGGCACCGGGTTCGGGTGCAGGCCCGCGGCGACGAGCCCCGCGAAATGCGCCATGTCGACCATGAGGTACGCGCCCACAAGGTCGGCGATCCGGCGGAACTCGGCGAAGTCGAGCTGCCGTGAGTACGCGGACCAGCCGGCCACGATGAGCTTGGGACGGTGCTCGAGGGCGAGGCGCTCGACCTCGGCCATGTCGATGAGGAAGTCCTTGGGGCTGACCTCGTACGGGATGACCTTGTAGAGCCGGCCGGAGAAGTTGATCTTCATCCCGTGGGTCAGATGCCCGCCGTGCGCGAGCGAGAGGCCCAGGATTGTGTCCCCCGGCTCGAGCAGCGCGAACATCGCCGCCGCGTTCGCCTGGGCGCCCGAATGGGGCTGCACGTTCGCGAAGCCGGCGCCGAAGAGCGCCTTCGCGCGGTCGATCGCGAGCTGCTCGATCACGTCGACGTTCTCGCAGCCGCCGTAGTAGCGCCGGCCCGGGTAACCCTCCGCGTACTTGTTCGTCAGGACCGAGCCTTGGGCCTCCATCACCGCCGTCGGTGCGAAGTTCTCCGAGGCGATCATCTCGAGCGTGCCCTGCTGGCGCCGCAGCTCTGCCGCAATCGCGGCCGCGACCTCGGGGTCGGTCTCCACGAGCGGAGTGGTCAGGACGTCCACCATGTCGCCCTCCTCTTCTGCAGTCTCTGTCAGGCTGGGATAGAACTAGTATCACACTGATATATCAATGTCTGATGACGAGTATGATTGAGGGCAGAGGTGAAGTCAACCATCCGGGAACAGGGCCGGGAACGGGAAGGCAGGGCAGGACATGACGCTGCAAGAGGCACTCGCACCAGGCGAGCCGAGCTCCGGGCTCTCGCTTGCCGACTTCGCCTACCAGCGCTTGAAGGACAAGCTGATCACCCTCGAGATCCGCCCAGGGGAGCCGATCAACGACGGCCAGCTCGCCGCGGAGCTCGGCGCCGGGCGCACGCCCGTCCGCGAGGCCCTCAAGCGCCTCGAGACGGACCATCTCGTGGTCTCCTACCCTCGGCGCGGGACGTTCGCGACCGTCGTCGACATCACGGAACTCGCCGCCATCTCGGAGATTCGGCAGTTGCTCGAACCCCTCGCCGCTCGGCGCGCGGCCGAGAACGCGGGCGCCGCCGTGCGCGCCGAACTCCGCGCGCAGGCCGCGGAGCTCAGAGCCCTCGACGGGTCCCGCCTCAGCCGGACCGAGCTCATGCGCCTCGACATGTCCGTGCACAAGTTGATCTACCGCGCCTCGGGCAACGCGCACCTCGAGGACGTCCTGATCCGCTACGACAATCTCGCCACACGCATCTGGTGCCTCGTGATCGACAAGCTCCCCGATCTCGCGGGGCACGTCATGGAGCACACCACGCTTCTCAAGGCCATTGCCGACGGCGACGCCGACGCGGCCGCCAAGCTCACCCTCGAGCACGTCAACAGTTTCGAGGCCGCGATCCGCCGCGTTCTCTGACGTGCAGCGCGAACCGTTGTCAGGTACGCGCGCTGGCCTCGTTCGCGAGCGCGACCGCCTCGGCGCGTGACCCAACCCCCAGCTTGCGAAAGAGGTTGCGCAGGTGGAACTTCACGGTGTTCTCGCTCACGTGGAGTTCGGCGGCGATGGCCCGATTCCGGAGGCCCGCCGTCAAGAGGTGCAGCACCTCCTCCTCGCGCCTGCCCAAGCCCCACGCGGCCGTCTCGTGGGACGGGGGCGCCGGCGGATCCAGGGGCAGCGACACGAACGCGTCAGCTCCCCACCCCGCCATGACCTCGACCCGCAACCGCCCGTTGAGTGCCTCGACCCGTTGTTCGATGCGTCGGAGCGCGTCCTCGGCGAGGGAAAGCTGGCCCCTCCCGTCGTCGCGGATGTTGACGAGCAGATTCGTTCCGTCGCAGTCCCACTGGACACGGACACGGCTCACGCCGTCCTGTTCGACCATCGCCAGGACGAGGGAACGCACCATCGCCCGCGCCGCGTGGGCCACCTCCCCGGGCAGGGCGCGACCGTCCGCGGGCGGCTCGACGAACTGCACGTCGATCCCCCCGAAGCGCCCGAGAGGCCGGAGGTCGGCCCGGAGCCGCTCGAAGGCCTTGACCACGGGTTCCTCGAGAAGGGCCGTGGTCC
>NZ_JBKZWT010000281.1:0-4719 GCF_047759905.1 Sinomonas sp. G460-2
CGTCGTGCGTGATGAGCCGCACCCCGGCGACGTCCTTCGCGGAGCCGACGAGCGCCGCCGCGGCCGCCGCGAGCTTCTCCTTGCGGAGGCGCTCGAGCTCCTTCTCGGCGTTCTTGAGCTTGGACAGCGTCGCGCCGATGCGCTCGGCGAGCTGGCCCGACGGGACTTTGAACATCTCGGTGAGCTCGGACACAAGGGCGCGCTCGGCCGCCTGGTGGCGGAACGCATCGAGGCCCACGAACGCCTCGACACGGCGATTTCCGGAGCCCACGGACTGCTCGCCGAGGAGCGTGAGGGAACCGATGAGCGCGGTCGTGTCCACGTGCGTGCCTCCGCACAGCTCCATGGACCACGGACCATTGATCTCGACGACGCGCACGCGCGAGCCGTAGTTCTCGCCGAAGAGCGCCATCGCGCCGGCCGCCTTGGCCTCCGCGAGCGGCATCTCCGCGGTGTTGACGGTGAAGTTGTCGCGGATCGCGAGGTTGGCGACCTCCTCGATCTCGCTGCGCGCGGCGCCGCTGAGCTGTTCGCCCCACGCGAAGTCGAAGCGCAGGTAGCCCGCCTTGTTGAACGAGCCGCGCTGCACGGCCTCAGGGCCGAGGATCTGGCGCAGGGCCGCGTGGACGAGGTGCGTCGCCGTGTGGGCCTGCTCGGCGGCATGGCGCCGCTCGCGGTCGACGGCGGTGCGCACGAAGGCGGTCTCCGCAAGTTCGCCCTCGCGCACGATCGCCTTGTGCACGCTGAGGCCCTTGACCGGGCGCTGCACGTCGAGGACCTCGACCACGAAGCCGTCGCCCGTGATGAGGCCCGTGTCCGCGGCCTGCCCGCCGGCCTCGGCGTAGAACGGGGTCTCCTCGAGCACGATCTCGATCTCCGTGCCGGTGGCTGCGCGATCGATGCGCGCGCCCTTCGCGAGCAGGCCGCGAATGCGGGACTCGCCGTCGAGCTCGGTGTAGCCGGTGAACACGGTCGGGCCCTCGGCGAGGAGCTCCTGGAACGCCGAGAGGTCGGCGTGGCCGCTCTTCTTCTCCTTGGCGTCCGCGCGGGCCCGCTGGCGCTGGTCCTCCATGAGCGTGCGGAAGCCGGCCTCGTCCACCGCGACGCCGGCCTCTTCGGCCATTTCGAGCGTCAAGTCGATCGGGAAGCCGTACGTGTCGTGGAGCGTGAACGCCTCCTCGCCCGAGAGCCGCGTGCCCTCGGCCTTCGAGACCTTGACGGCCTCGTCGAGGCGCGCCGTGCCCGCGGCAATCGTGCGGAGGAACGCCCGCTCCTCGGCGTACGCGATCCGGCTGATGCGCTCGAAGTCCTTCTCGACCTGCGGGTAGACGCCCTTCATCGCGTCGCGGGAGGCCGGGAGCAGCTCGGGCAGGACCGGCTTCTCGACACCCAGGAGGCGCATGGCGCGCACGGCCCGGCGGATGAGGCGGCGCAGCACGTATCCGCGGCCCTCGTTCGACGGCGTGACCCCGTCCGCGATGAGCATGAGCGCCGAGCGCACATGGTCGGCGACGACGCGCATGCGCACGTCATCCGTGTGGTGCGGGTCCTCGTCGGTCTCGGCGGATGTGTACTCCCTGCCGGAGAGCTCTGCGGCCCTGTCGATGACCGGGCGCACCTGATCGGTCTCGTACATGTTCTCGACGCCCTGGAGGATCATCGCGAGGCGCTCCATGCCGAGGCCCGTGTCAATGTTCTTCTTGGGCAGCTCGCCCACGATGTCGAACTCGACCTTCGAGCGCACGTTCTCGATCTGGTACTGCATGAACACGAGGTTCCAGATCTCGACGAAGCGGTTGTCATCCGCCGCCGGGCCGCCCTCGATCCCGTAGGCGGGGCCCCGGTCGTAGTAGATCTCGGAGCACGGGCCGGCCGGGCCGGGCTGGCCCGTGGACCAGTAGTTGTCGCTCTTGCCCATGCGCTGGATGCGTTCGGCCGGGATCGACGTGTTCGCGAGCCACAGGCGCTCGGCCTCGTCGTCCTCCTCGTACACCGTGACCCACAGCCGCTCGGCAGGGAGTCCGTACCCGCCGTCGTCAACGCCCTTGGTGAGCAGTTCAAACGCGAACTTGATCGCGTCTTCCTTGAAGTAGTCGCCGAAGGAGAAGTTGCCGCACATCTGGAAGAACGTGCCGTGGCGGGCCGTCTTCCCGACCTCCTCGATGTCGCCCGTGCGGATGCACTTCTGGACGCTCGTGGCGCGGGGGAACGGCGGCTCCTCGCGGGCGGTCAGGTACGGGATGAACGGGACCATGCCGGCCACGGTGAAGAGCAGGGACGGGTCGCTCGAGACGAGGGATGCCGAAGGGACGGCCGTATGCCCCTTGCTGACGAAGTAGTCGACCCAGCGTCGAGTGATCTCGTGCGACTTCATGGCCTGTGCTTCAACCCTTCCGAATTCCTCCCGGCAGCGCTCGTGTGTGCGCGCCGTGCGCGGCGCGCGAGTGCGCTGCCGCAACGTTCCATTGTGCCCCGATCGGGCGTTCCGCCGCGAACGACCGCGGTGCTCACGCGTCGAACCCGAGCCCCTTGCGCAGCTCCGCCTCGCGCTCAGCCATGCCGTGCCGGACCTGGTCCGCGAACTGTGCCGCCGAGTCCACGAGCCTGCTCGCGGCCCGATTGAGCCCGCCGGGCTCCGACTCCGCCCGCAGCTGTTGGACCTTGCGATAGGCCGCCGCGCCGACCACGCCGCCCACCGTGAGCCAGAAGAGACGCTTCATGCTGTACCCCGTCCGTAGGCCGAACCATTCATGGGAATCTCCGCTACCGGCTGCGCCGGCCCGAGCGCTTCGTGCCGTCACTTCGCTGGGACCAGGCCGCCCGAACCCCGTACGTGAACGAGGCGACCTTGACGAGCGGCGAGCCGACCGTGGCCGCGACGAGGGACGAGAGGGCGGAGACGTTCGCGGTGGCGTCCGAGACGTTGGCCGCGATGCCGTCCACCTTCTTGAGCTGCTCGTGCGTGGTGGAGACCGTCGAGGTGACCTCGTCCAGGAGCGGAGTGGCACCGTCGGCGAGCGTCCGGATCGAGCCGCGCAGCTCGTCGAAGACCTTGCCGAGCTTGACGATCGGCACGGCGAGCAGCGCGACGAGCACCGCGAAGACGCCAGCGGCGATCAGGCCGGCGATGTCGGACCCGGACACGTTTCCTCCTCACGGGGCGCCGCGCGGCGTCCCTTGGTTACCTTACGGCACATAACGGGGACATAACGCGAAAGGAGCCCGCGGCATGCTGCCACGGGCTCCCCGCTGCTCGGCCAGAAGGCCGGGCCGAATCAGCGAGCGTAGTACTCGACGACGAGCTGCTCTTCGCAGGTCACGGGGACCTCGGAGCGCTTCGGGCGGCGGACCAGGCGGGCCTGAAGGGCCTCGAGCTTGACGTCGAGGTACCCGGGAACCGCAGGAAGAACGTCGCGGTGGGCACCGGCGGCGGCAACCTGGAACGGCGCCATCGTCTCGGAGCGCTCGTGAACGCTGATGAGCTGGCCCTCGGCGACGCGGAACGACGGGCGGTCGACGCGCTGGCCGTCCACCGTGATGTGGCGGTGCACCACGAGCTGGCGGGCCTGTGCGATGGTGCGGGCGAAGCCGGCACGCAGCACGAGGGCGTCAAGACGCATCTCGAGGAGCTCGATGAGGTTCTCACCGGTCAGGCCCTTGGTGCGCTTGGCCTCTTCGAAGGCGCGCGCCATCTGCGCCTCGCGGATGCCGTACTGGGCGCGGAGACGCTGCTTCTCGCGAAGGCGGACGGCGTAGTCCGAGTCCTGCTTCTTGCGGGCGCGGCCGTGCTCACCGGGGCCGTACGGGCGGCGCTCCATGTACTTGGCGGCCTTGGGGGTCAGGGCGATACCGAGAGAACGCGAGAGTCGCGTCTGACGGCGTGCACGAGTGCTCGACACGTGTGTCCTTTCGTTTGCGGCGGTTCATGGATCCTGGCCTCCAGGAGGGAGAGCTGCGGCCCGCTGCTGCCTTGAGCTGCCGTCCGGGTGTTCCTGCCAGAGAACAGGGGGTACCCACAACGTGCCAGACGGTCATTTAGCCTATCACGAGCCGCGGATGATCGAGCGCAGCCGTTCGAGCCGGGCGGCGATGTCCCGCTCCGCGCCATTGCCCGTCGGGACGTAATAGTCCTTGCCCACGAGGTCGTCCGGCGCGTACTGCTGCTTCGCAACGCTGTGGGGTGCGTCGTGCGAATAGACATAGCCCGAGCCGTGCCCGAGCCGTTGGGCGCCCGAGTAGTGGGCGTCGCGGAGGTGCGCCGGGACGCCCGTGCCGAGGCCCGCCCGGACGTCGGAGATCGCCGCGTTGATGCCCATGTACGAGGCGTTCGACTTCGGCGCGGTCGCAAGGTGGACCACGGCCTCCGCGAGCACAATCCGTCCCTCGGGCATGCCGATGAGCTGGACGGCCTGCGCGGCCGCGACCGCCGTCTGCAGCGCGGTCGGGTCTGCCATGCCGATGTCCTCGGCGGCCGAGATGATGAGCCGCCGCCCGATGAACCGCGGGTCCTCCCCCGCCTCGATCATCTTCGCGAGGTAGTGCAGCGAGGCGTCGACGTCGGAACCGCGGATGGACTTGATGAACGCGCTGATGACGTCGTAGTGCATGTCGCCCTGGCGGTCGTAGCGGACCGCGTGCATGTCGAGCGCCTTCTCCGCGTGCCGCACCTCGACGGTGACGGGCCCGCCTCCCGTGGCCTCGCCGTCGTCCGTCGGCGAA
>NZ_JBKZWT010000282.1:0-4707 GCF_047759905.1 Sinomonas sp. G460-2
CGCGTGGACCGTTCCGCGCTGCGCGAGCTGCACGCGAGGGTCCGGGCGGCGGTCGCGGAGTCGGTCGCCCCCCAACACCGTATCGGGTACAGATAACTGGCCTGTAGGGGCGTTTCGGGTACAGATAACTGGTCCGGGCAAAGGAATGTCGGTTCCCTGTTCGGGTTCCGGCATTCCTTCGCCGAGATTCTTAGATCGGTAGAACGAAGTTTGCTACGCAGTTGCAGTCATCCTGCTCCGGCCGGCCCATTCACATTTGCGATTCCGGGATGCCGAATCGCCTCCCAGCGAGTGCGTGAATGGCATCGACTAAAGGCTGGTCTTCGAGCTCAACGCCCTTGTCCCCGTAAACTACGCCCCACTCGCTGCCCACTGCATCGATGTCGAAAAGCCTGAGGATCTCGCTCACGCGGAACTGATACTCGGTGGAGGTCATCCGGCGGGACGCACGGACCGGGACTGCAGCGAGCGTGCGCGCGACCTCGGACCGGGTGGGTCCGGTCATTGGGCACGCATCGCATTGGGTCCGCACCAGTCGCTCACCGCGGATGTCGTTGCCAATCCCAGTGCTGCACAGAAGCAGGCCGTGGCGAATTTTAAAGTTTTCAATGCTTCCCCCTGATTCACGATTATCCGTGGCTATCGCTGGCGGGGCGCGAGGTCTCCCTCCAACAATTTCACAGTTACAACCGGTTGGTGGCGCGTCAAGGGCAGCGTCGGTGAACCCATGAATTATGGGTTGGGATTTGCGCCCGAATGCGTGCGGCAGCATTTGTGCGTTTCTCATGCGATTTTGCGACAGGGGGCGACCATGGAGAAAACAATCTCACTGGACCTTCACCGGTATGACGCGGATTTGAGCCGCCGCCGAAGCCTTAAAGCAGGCAACCGCGCTTCCGAAGCGGCATGCTGATCGCATTCGGAAGCGCGGCCGGGTCAGGGCCTGGTGAAGGCGCTCAGAGCACCTTGCTCAAGAAGCTCTGGGTCCTGTGGTGCTGCGGGTTCGCGATCACTTCGCGGGGGTTGCCGGACTCGACCACGACGCCGCCGTCCATGAAGGTCAGGGTGTCCCCGACCTCGCGGGCGAAGCCGATCTCGTGGGTCACCACGACCATGGTCATGCCGGAGCGTGCGAGGTCCTTCATGACGTTGAGCACGTCGCCCACGAGCTCCGGGTCGAGGGCCGATGTGGGCTCGTCAAACAGCATGAGCTCGGGATCCATCGCGAGCGCCCGGGCGATCGCCACGCGCTGCTGCTGGCCTCCCGAGAGCTGGGCCGGGTAGTGGTTGGCCCGCTCGGACAGCCCCACGCGGTCGAGGAGCTCGAGGGCGCGCTTCTTTGCGGCAGCCTTGTCGTGGCCCTTGACCTGGACGGGCGCCTCCATGACGTTCTCCACGGCGGTCTTGTGGCCGAAGAGGTTGAACCGCTGGAACACCATGCCGATGTTGCGGCGCTGCTGCGCGATCTCCTTGGTGTGGAGCTCGTGGAGTTTGCCGCCCTTCTCCCTGTAGCCGATCAGTTCGTCATTGACCCAGATGCGGCCGGCGCTGATCGTCTCAAGGTGGTTGACGCAGCGCAGGAGCGTGGACTTGCCGGATCCCGAAGGGCCGATCAGCACCGACACCTCGCCCTGCCGGACGGTCATGTCGATCCCGCGCAGCACGTGGTGCTCGCCGAAGTACTTGTGGACGCCCTCGATCCGGACCAGTTCCTTGGCCGTCGGTGCGGGGGCGGCGTGCCCGGTGGTGGCGGGGGCGCTCATCGGCCACTCTCCTCGATGGTGTCGCCGGCGCCGGTCGGGCCGCCGGGAATGACTTCGGCGCCGCCGACGCCCGCCGCCGCGGCCTTCGCTGCGGCGGGATTGACGACGGCGATGCGCGTCGTGGTGTCGACGCCCTTGCCGTAATACTTCTCGATGTAGTGCTGGCCGACCATGAGGATGCTCGTGACGAGCAGGTACCAGAACGCGGCCACGATGAGCAGCGGGATCGGCTGGTACGTCCGGTTCGCGAGGGCGTTCGTGGCGAACGTCAGGTCGTACGTGAACGGCACGGCGAGGACGAGCGAGGTCGTCTTGAGCATGCCGATCGTCTCGTTGCCGGTCGGGGGCACGATGACGCGCATGGCCTGCGGCAGCACGATCCGCCACATGACCTTGGTGCCGCGCATGCCGAGCGCCTCCGCGGCCTCGATCTGGCCCTTGTCCACGGACTTGAGGCCGGCCCGGAAGATCTCCGCGAGGTACGCGGACTCGTTGAGGCCCAGGCCGAGGACAGCGGGGACGAAGCCCTTCGACGGGTCCGAGAGCGCATACGTGAACAGCTCGGGGCCGAACGGGATCCCGAGGGTGATGGCCGGGTACAGGACCATGACGAGGCCCCAGAACGTGAGCTGGGTGTAGACCGGGGTTCCCCGGAAGAACCACACCCAGAACCACGACGTCCACCGCAGGATCGGGTTGTCCGACTCGCGCATGAAGGAGAGCGCGACCGCGAGGACGATCGCGAGGACCATCGAGAGGACCGTGAGCGCGAGGGTCCACCCGACGCCCTGGATCACGTTGACGTCGCGGATGTACAGCGCGACGGTGGCCCAGCCGAAGCGGGGGTTCGTGGCGAGGCTCTGGACAGCCAGAGCCACGAGGATGAGGATGACGGCGGCCGCCACCCAGCGGCCAGGATGGCGCACCGGAACTGCCTTGATGAGTTCCGGTGCGCCGCCCTGCTTCGCGGCTTCAGTGGTTTCCGCGCGATGAGTGGTCATAACAGTCACGAGGAGACGGACGGGTTGAGCTCAGCCTTGGTGATGGCGCCATCGGCGTTGCCCCACGTGTCGAGGATCTTCTTGTACGAGCCGTCGGCGATGAGCTTGGCCACGACCTTCTGGATGAGGCCGGCGAGGGCGGTGTCGCTCTTGGCGACCGCGATGCCTTCGGGCGCGACTTCGGTCGTATCGCCGATCTTCTCGACCGCGCCCTTGGTCTGCGTGATCGCGTAGCCGACCACCGGCGAGTCGGCGGACATAGCGTCGAGGCCGCCGTTCACGAGGCGCGTGTTGAGGTCCGTCTGCTTGTCCAGCGAGACGATGTCAATGGCCTTCTTGCCGCTCGCGGTGCACTTGTCGCTCGACGCCTTGACCTCGTCGGCCTCGGTGGTGCCGGTCTGGACGCCGATCGACTTCCCGCAGAGGTCATCGACCGAGAACTTCTTCGGGTTGCCCTTCTGGACCGCCCACGAGACGCCGGCGTTGAAGTAGCTCACGAAGTTGACCGCGCCGAGGCGCTCCTTCGTGATGGTGAACGAGCTGATGCCGAGGTCGTACTTCGGGCCGAGCGCGGGCAGGATGCCCGTGAACTCGGCGGTCTGGACGTCGACCTTGAGGCCGAGGGTCGCGCCGATCGCCTTGGCGATGTCCACGTCGTAGCCCATCGGCGTGTGGTTGTCGGAGCCGCCAAGGAACTCGGCGGGGGCGTACGTCGTGTCCGCGCCGATCACGAGCGTTCCCTTGGACTTGATTGCTGCGGGCACCTGCGACGCCAGAGAGTCATCCTTCTGGACGCTGCTGGGATCGAAGCTGGCGGCCGAAGCAGAACCGCTCGGCTGGGCACCGCCACCCGTCTCAGAGGCGTTGGTGCAGGCGGTGAGCGCGAGGGCGCTGACGGCGAGGACCACAGCGCCCTTGGCGGCGAGCTTCGTGGTGAAGGTCATAGTTCGTCCCTTAGTTGAGGTAGTGGCAAACAGGTGCTAACGCGAAGGCGACATCTATCCTAACTGCTCCCCGAAGCACGGTGAGATGTGCATCACATGCAACTTTAGTTTCACCATTGGACAACGAAACGGCAGGGAGTGCAAGCCCGAATCCCGGACATCGTTCCGGGATACCGGACGCGCGGTGGAAGCAGAATCAGCGTTCTACGCCGAGCGCCTCGAGCATCGGCCTGAACTTCGCCCATGTCTCCGCGAGCTCGGCCTCGGGCAGCGACCCCTCGACGATCCCGCAGCCCGCGTAGAGCCGCGCGGCGTTCGGGCCCTCGAGGACGGCGCCCCGCAGGGCGATCCCGAACTCGCCGTTCCCGGCGCCGTCAAGCCAGCCCACGGGCCCCGCGTACGGGCCCCGGTCGAGCGCCTCGAGCTCGCGGATGAGCGCGCCCGCGACCTGGGTCGGCGTTCCGCACACCGCAGCGGTGGGATGGAGCGCGTTGACGAGGGCGAGCGGCGTGGGCACGTGCCCCTCGATCACGGCGAGCTCGGCCTTGACGTCCGAGGCCAGGTGGTAGACGTTGGGCAGCTCGAGGATGAATGGTTCATCGTGGGCGTTCAGGGCCGCGGAGAACGGCTCGAGCGCCGTCGTGAGCGATTCGATCGCGATCTGGTGCTCGTGCCGCTGCTTCGCGGACCCCGCGAGGACCCGCTCGGGGTAGCCCGGCGCCTCGCCGTCGGCCTCGCGCCGGTCAAGCGTGCCCGCAAGCACGCGCGCCTGGGCCGTCCGCCCCTCGACCTGGATGAGCATCTCGGGCGTCGCACCCACGAGCCCGTCGACCCCGTAGACCCAGCAGTCCCGGTAGGCCGACGCAAGGCGACGCAGCACGCGCTCGCGGGAGATCCCGCCGTCGTCCTCGACCACGACGTCCCGCGCGAGCACGAGCTTCTCAAGCTCGCCCGCGCGAATGTGCCGTACCCCAGACGCGACCGCGGACATCCAGCGCT
>NZ_JBKZWT010000283.1:0-4700 GCF_047759905.1 Sinomonas sp. G460-2
CCCCTGAGGCGGACGACGGCGCCGGCCACTTCCGCGCGTCGCTCGCCATCATCGCGGCGCGCCACGCGGACCCCGGCCTGAGTGCCAGTGCGATTGCGGCCGCCGTCGGGCTCTCGGATCGGCAGCTCTCGCGCGTTTTCGCGGCGGAGGGCACGAGCGTGCCGCGAGCCGTCATGGAAGCGCGGCTTGACGCCGGCCGCGCCCTCCTCGCGTCGCCGGGAATGGCCAGCATGGCCATGTCCGAGGTCGCGGCACGGGCTGGGTTCGCCTCACAGGCGCAGTTCTCCCGCAGCTACCGTGAGCGCTTCGGCGTCTCGCCCCTTCGCCATCGGCGCGAGCTTCTCGCGGGCTGATCGGGATCGTTCGTTTTTGACGGAATCCGCCGTGATTCCCGTCCTCCCGCCATGTGACCCAGTGCACACCGCACGCTGTTTCCAGACCGGTTGGCGCCGTCGCCGGCCTGGAGCGCAAGGAGCATCATGGTTGTCTTCAACGATGGCGTGGCGGAGACCGCTACGCCCGAGGCGAATATCGTGGAGACCGACGTCCTCGTCGTCGGCTCCGGTCCCGCGGGCTCGTCCGCGGCCCTGTTCCTCTCCTCCCTCGGGGTGGCGAACATCATGATCACCAAGTACCGCTGGACGGCGAACACGCCGCGCGCCCACATCACCAACCAGCGGACGATGGAGATCTTCCGAGACCTGGGCATCGAGAAGCAGGTCCTCGCGGAGGCCACGCCCCACCACCTGATCGGCGACACGGTGTTCTGCACCTCGATCGCCGGGGACGAGATCGGTCGAATCCTCACGTGGGGCACGCACCCGGCGCGGCATGCCGACTACGAGCTCGCGTCGCCGTCGCTCAATTGCGACATCCCCCAGACGTACCTCGAGCCGATCCTCGTCAGGAACGCCACCATGCGCGGCACCCAGACGCAGTTCTCCACGGAGTACCTCTCCCACGAGCAGGACGCCGATGGAGTCATGGTGCGCGTGCTCAACCGCCTCACGGGCGGCGAGTACACCATTCGAGCCAAGTACCTCATCGGCGCCGACGGCGCCCGCTCGAAGGTCGCCGCCGACGTCGGCCTTCCCTACGAGGGGCAGATGGATATCGCGGGATCGATGAACATCACCTTCAAAGCCGACCTCGAAAAGCTCGTGGGCCACCGGCCCTCAGTCCTCTATTGGGTCGTGCAGCCCGGCTCCAACATCGGCGGAATCGGAGCTGGCCTCGTGCGCATGGTCCGGCCGTGGAACGAGTGGCTCATCGTGTGGGGCTTCGACATCACGCGGGGCACCCCTGAGGTGACCGAGCAGGACGCCCTTCAAATTGTGCGCAATCTCGTCGGGATGCCCGAGCTTGAGGCCGAGATCACCGGCATCTCGCTGTGGGGGAACAACGAGCAGTTCGCGACGACCCTGCACCGGGGCCGGGTCTTCTGCGCGGGGGACGCCGTCCACAAGCATCCGCCGAGCAACGGGCTCGGCTCGAACACGTCCGTCCAGGACGCGTACAACCTCGCGTGGAAGATCGCCGCCGTCGTCAACGGGCAGGCCGATCCGGGCCTCCTCGACACGTACACGGACGAGCGCGCGCCCGTGGCCCGCCAGATCGTGACCCGCGCGAACCAGTCGAGCCGCGAGTTCGTCAAGCTCTTCGAGGCCCTCGGCCTGACCGAGGCTACGACTGAACAGGAGATGCGCGCGGCGATCGAGTCCCGCAAGGACGCCTCGCCCGAGGGCGCCGCCAAGCGCGCGGCGATCCGCGAGGCGATGGAGCTCAAGAACTACGAGTTCAACGCCCACGGCGTGGAGCTCGGACAGTACTATCGCTCGGCGGCCATCGCGGGCGACGGGACCGAGCGGCCCGGGCCCCCGAGGGACCCCGAGCTGTACTACGAACCCTCTACTCATCCCGGCGTGCGGCTCCCGCACGCGTGGGTCGGCGACTGGAAGGACAAGGTCTCGACGCACGACCTCGCCCCCTACGCGCAGTTCACGTTGTTCACGGGCATCACGGGCGAGGAGTGGGCCGCCGCCGCGCAGAAGGTCTCCGACGAGCTCGGGGTGAGGATCGGAGCCGTCGTCATCGGGCCCGGCCGCGAAGTCACCGACCTCTACTTCGACTGGGAGCGGCTCCGCGGCGTCGCGGAGGACGGGGCGGTCCTCGTCCGGCCGGACAAGCACATCGGCTGGCGCTCCCACATGCTTCCGGCGGATCCGAAGCGCGCCCTGCGAGACGCCATGGAACGGATCCTCGGACGGGCAGGAGCGGCGGAATGAGCTTGGCTTTCGATCACGTGACGCTGGGTCAGCGGGTGCTGTTCGGGTCGGGGAAGGCAGCCGAGAACGTGGCGGCCGAGGCCGCCCGGCTCGGCGCCGCGCGCGTGATGGTGATCGCCTCGGACCGCGAGTCCGGTATCGCGAAGGCCGTGACGGCGGGCATCGAGGTCGCGCTCGTGCACGACGACGTCGCGATGCACGTTCCGGTCGAGACCGCGGAACGGGCCCGGGCCGCCGCCAAGGAGGCGGGGGTCGACCTCATGGTGTGCGTGGGCGGGGGCTCGACGACGGGCCTCGCCAAGGCCGTTGCGCTGACCACGGGCCTTCCGATCGTCGCGGTTCCGACCACATACGCGGGGTCGGAGGCGACGAACGTGTGGGGCCTGACCGCAGGAGCGCGGAAGACCACCGGGGTCGATGACCGGGTCCTGCCGGTGACTGTCGTGTACGACGCCGCCCTGACCGTCACCCTGCCCGTCGATCTCTCAGTCGCGTCAGGGCTGAACGGCCTCGCGCACTGCATCGACTCGCTCTGGGCGCCGCGGGCCGACCCGATCAACGCTGCAATGGCCGCCGAAGGCATTCGGGCGCTGGCCTCAGGCCTGCCGGCCATCGGGGCGGAGCCGTCCGCCCTGGCCGGCCGGGAGCAGGCCCTCTACGGGGCCTACCTTTCCGCGGTCGCGTTCGCCTCCGCCGGCTCTGGCATGCACCACAAGATCTGCCACGTCCTGGGCGGAACGTTCAACCTGCCCCACGCCCAGACCCACGCCACCGTGCTTCCGTACGTGCTCGCGTTCAACGCCCCGGCCGCCCCCGAGGCGGCAGCCCGGATCGCTGCGGCGTTCGGCGCCGAGGACGCGCTCGAGGGCCTCCAGGCCCTGCGCAAGAAGCTCGACGCCCCGAGGGCCCTGGCCGACTACGGGTTCACCGAGGACGGCATCGCCGAGGCCGTGGCAGTCGCACTGCCGGCGATCCCAGAGTCGAACCCCCGGTCCGTCACCGAGGCCAGCCTCGCCGCGATCCTGCGCGCCGCCCTGACCGGGGCGGACCCCAAGACCCTCGCCTACGAGCTCGATTGAAGGACACCGCCATGACCGAGACAGCCCATCGCTCGATCTCTCGCGAGCAGGCCGCGATCGAACAGGCCTTGACCGAGGAGCTCGTCGCCTCGTTCGCGCATGCCGAGGACCGCCGCCTCAGGCAGCTCATGGGAGCCCTGACCCGGCACCTGCATGCGTTCATCCGCGAGGTGCGCCTGACCGAGCACGAGTGGAACACGGCCATTGCCTTCTTGACCGAGGCGGGGCAGATCACCGACGACCGGCGCCAGGAGTACATCCTCCTCTCCGACGTCCTCGGCGCGTCGATGCAGACCATTGCGGTCAACAACGAGGCCGTCTACGGCGCGTCGTCGGCAACGGAGGCGACGGTGTTTGGGCCATTCTTCACTGAGGACGCCCCCGAGATCCCGATCGGCGGGGACATCGCCGGCGGCGCGCACGGGCAGCCGTGCTGGGTCGAGGGTACCGTCACCGACACCGAGGGCAACCCCGTTCCGGGGGCCCGGATCGAGGTGTGGGAGGCCGACGACGAGGGCTTCTACGACGTCCAATACTCCGACGGGCGCGTCGCGGGCCGCGCTCGCCTCGCCTCCGACGCGCAGGGCAGGTACGCGTTCTGGGGCCTCACTCCGACGCCGTATCCGATCCCGCACGACGGTCCCGTGGGCCGGATGCTCGCCGCCACGGGTCGGTCCCCGGTCCGGGCCGCGCACCTGCACTTCATGGTCACCGCGCCGAAGCTGCGCACCCTCGTGACGCACATCTTCGTCAAGGACGATCCCCAGATCGCGATCGGCGACTCGGTGTTCGGCGTCAAGGACTCCCTCATCAAGGAGTTCCACACCCAGGCCGCCGGGGCCCCCACTCCCGACGGCCGCCGCCTCGAGGGCGACTGGTCCCGCACCCGCTTCGACATCGTCCTCGCCCCCGCCGACGCGTAGCCGCCGGCCCTCCGAACGGGAGGTCACTCGTCTGTGCTGGCCTCCGGCCCCGCGTTGACGTCGAGCAGCCGGTACTTCTCGAGGGCACGGCGGGGGGCGTCCGCCGGGACCTCGCCGCGGCGGGCGAGTTCCTGGAGCGCGCGGACGACGACGGACGTCGAGTCGATCTTGAAGAAGCGGCGGGCCGCGGCGCGCGTGTCCGAGAAGCCGAATCCGTCGGCCCCGAGGACCGCGTAGTCACCCGGGACGAACTGCCGGATCTGGTCCGGAACGGACTTCATGTAGTCCGTCACGGCCACAACGGGCCCGCGCGTCCCCGCGAGCTGCTGCGTCACGAACGGCACGCGGGCCTCCGCCTCGGGGTGCAGGAACGCCTGCTCCTCCGCGGCGAGGCCGTCGCGGCGCAGCTCGGT
>NZ_JBKZWT010000284.1:0-4694 GCF_047759905.1 Sinomonas sp. G460-2
ATCACGGACTGTTCCGCGGGATCCTCACCCGCTACCTCGCGCTCGCCGCGGTCAGCCCCCAGCTCCCCGCCCATGCACGCCAGACGGCGAAGTCGCTCGTGCTCGCCACCGCCGAGGAGGTCTGGGCCAGGGAAGCATCTGTGCCCGAGACGGGTGGGCGCGAGACGGCGTCACCGGCGACACAGCTTTCGATCCGGCTCCAGGCCTGGATGGTGCTCGAGGCGGCGGCATCGGTCGATGGACCAATTACGTAACGACAAAATTGCGTAATTGAAGTGATTTGCGCCACAATTAGGCCAGAATCGCGCCGGGGTTAGGTGTGGCTAACCTACAGTCGTTCACGGAGGCTCCCGTTCCTGCCCTCAGGGCATGAGCGCTGCCCCTCGACGTCGAAGCCACATCGCACCCTCGGGCCGGCCCCCGCGCCGGCCCTCATAAGCTACGAAAGGACCTTCTGTGAAGATCCGTTCCAAGGCCCTCGCGGGCGTCGCGCTGGCCGCGGTCGCCGCGCTCAGCCTCTCCGCGTGCGGCGGCGGTGCCGGCAGCTCGTCGACGTCGGGCTCGGCAGCCTCGGAAGGCGCGGCCGGCACGGCCGCCGCCGGGGACACCATCACCGTCTACAACGCCCAGCACGAGGAGCTCACCCAGGCGTGGGTCGACGCGTTCACGAAGGCGACCGGAATCAAGGTCAACCTCCGCAACGGCGACGACTCCGAGATGGCGCAGCAGCTCATCCAGGAGGGCAAGAACTCCCCCGCGGACGTCTTCCTGACCGAGAACTCCCCCGCCATGAGCGCGGTCGAGAACGCGGGCCTCTTCGCCGACCCGGGGACCGACGCGAAGAACAACGTGCCCGAGGCCTACCGCCCGTCGACCGGCACGTGGGTCGGCATCGCGGCGCGCTCGACCGTGCTCGTCTACAACAAGAACAAGGTCAACGAGAGCGACCTCCCGAAGTCCCTCATGGACCTCTCGAACTCGGCGTGGAAGGGCCGCTGGGCCGCCTCGCCCTCGGGCGCTGACTTCCAGGCGATCGTCTCGGCGATGCTCCAGCTCAAGGGCGAGAGCGCGACCCTCGACTGGCTCAAGGCCATGAAGGACAATTCGAAGGCCTACAAGGGCAACAGCACGGCCATGAAGGCCGTCAACGCCGGCGAGATCGACATGGCTGTCATCTACCACTACTACTACTTCGGCGACCAGGCGAAGACGGGCGAGAACTCGAAGAACGTGGGCCTCCACTACTTCAAGAACCAGGACCCGGGCGCTTTCGTCTCGGTCTCGGGCGGCGGCGTGCTGGCCTCGAGCAAGCACCAGGCCGCGGCGCAGAAGTTCCTCGCGTTCGTCACGGGGACTGACGGCCAGAAGGTCCTCCAGACGGGCTCGTCCTACGAGTACCCGGTCGGTTCCGGCGTCGCCGCCAACCCCAAGCTCGTCCCGCTGAGCGACCTCCAGGCCCCGGCCGTGGACGCCGCGAAGCTCAACTCGAAGAAGGTCACGGACCTCATGACACAGGCAGGACTGCTCTAACCCTTTGGCACTCAGGACCAAGCAGACTCCACGGTTCCACGCGGCGCGGCCGGGCTCAGGCTCGGCGTCCGCTGGCACCGAAGTGACGGCGCCCCGGCAGGATTCCCCTGCCGGGGCCGCTGGCGTCTCGGCAGGCGTGGCGGTGGCGTCGCGGGGACCGGGCGGCGGCGCCCGCCGCTGGCTCCAGCTGCGCTCTGTCCGCTCGCACGTCCCCCTGCCGGTCCTGGTCCTGAGCATCGCGGTCGGCGCGATCTCGCTCGTCCCCCTCGGCTTCGTCGTCGCCATGACGATCGCGACCGGGTGGGACACCGCCGTCGCCCTCGTCTTCCGGCCGCGCGTCCTCGAACTGCTCGGCAACACGGTGTGGCTCGTGGTCATCAGCGTCCCGCTGTGCCTCGTGATCGGGGTTGGCGGCGCGTGGCTCGTGGAGCGAACCACGCTCTTCGGGCACCGGATCTGGGCCGTGCTGCTCGCGGCGCCGCTCGCCATCCCGGCGTTCGTGAACTCGTACGCGTGGGTCTCCGTGGTGCCGTCGATGGCTGGGCTCGGCTCGGGCGTGCTGCTCGCGACCCTCTCGTACTACCCGCTCGTCTACATCCCGGCGGCGGCAACGCTCGCGCGGCTCGACCCCGCTCTCGAACAGTCCGCGGCGTCGCTCGGGCTCGGGCCATGGAAGGTGTTCTTCCGCGTCGTGCTCCCCCAGCTGCGCATCGCCGTCGCGGGCGGCGCGCTCCTCGTGGGGCTGCACCTGCTCTCCGAGTACGGCGCGTTCGCCATGATCCGCTTCGACACGTTCACCACCGCGATCATGGAGCAGTACCGCTCGACGTTCAACGGCGCCGCCGGCAACATGCTCGCGAGTGTCCTCGTGGTGCTGTGCCTCGTGATGCTCGCGATCGAGGCCCGTGCCCGCGGCAACGCGCGCTACGCGAAGCTCGGCTCGGGCGCCCAGGCGGCGCCGACCCGCCTGGGTCTCGGCGGCTTCCACGTTCCGTCGCAGCTCGCGCTCGTGGCCGTCGCGGTGCTCGCGTTCGGCGTTCCCGTGTGGGTCATCGGGCGCTGGCTCATCGCCGGCGGCGCCAAGATCTGGGAGGACCACGCGTTCACCGCCCTCTCGACGGCCCTCGGCCAGAGCCTGTGGCTCGGCCTCCTCGGAGCGCTCGCGACAGTCGTCGCCGCGTTCCCGCTCACGTGGCTCGTGGTCCGGTTCCCGGGCTGGCTCAGCAAGACGCTCGAACTCGCGAACTACGTCACGAGCTCGATGCCGGGCATCGTCCTCGCGCTCGCGTTCGTCACGGTCGCACTGCATGCCATCCCGGACATCTACCAGACCACACTCCTGCTCGTCGCCGCGTACGTCCTGCTGTTCCTCCCCCGCGCGCTCGTGAGCCTGCGGGCGGGTCTCGCCCAGGCACCGAAGGAGCTCGAGGAGGCGGCCCGGGCGCTCGGACGCCGCCCCGTCGTCGCGTTCTTCCGCGTGACCCTCCGCCTGGCCGCCCCCGCGGCAGCAGGCGGGGCAGCGCTCGTGTTCCTCGCCGTCGTCAATGAACTCACGGCGACGCTCCTGCTCTCGCCGACCGGGACATCAACGCTCGCCACCGAGTTCTGGAACCTCTCGAACGGCATCGACTACGCGGGCGCGGCCCCCTACGCGCTCCTCATGATCCTGCTCTCCGCACCCATGACCTACCTTTTGTTCCAGCAGTCCAAGAAGGCAGCCGGCCAGTGACCGAACAGAGCCCCACCCCCAAGTTCGCCTCTCGCCTCCCCGAGCCGCGAGTAGCCCCGTCCATCGCGGACACCGCGGACCACCACCTCGAGATCGAGGAGGTCACCAAGACGTTCGGGCGTCGCGGCGCCACGAATTCCGTGCTCAAGGGCATCAACCTGCACGTCGCGCGGGGCGGCACGACCGCGATCGTCGGGCCCTCGGGGTCCGGCAAGACGACGCTCCTGCGGCTCATCGCGGGCTTCGAATCGCCCGACTCGGGGCGGATCGAGCTCGACGGCGAGACCGTGGCCGGGGACGCGTGGGTGCCCGCGCACCGGCGCAACATCGGCTACGTCGCGCAGGACGGCGCGCTCTTCCCGCATCTGTCGGTGGGCCAGAACATCGCGTTCGGGCTCGACGCCGGCCGATTCGGGGACTCGAAGTACCGCGGCCGGAAGGCGGTCGCGACGCGCGTCGAGGAGCTCCTCGAGATGGTCGCGCTCGACGGATCGTACGCGAAGCGCCGCCCGCACGAGCTCTCGGGCGGCCAGCAGCAGCGCATCGCCCTGGCCCGCGCGATGGCCCGCGAGCCCGAGGTCATGCTGCTCGACGAGCCGTTCTCCGCGCTCGACGCCGGGCTCCGCGTGGCCACCCGCCGCGCCGTCGCGAAGGTGCTCGCGAAGGCCGGGGTGACCACGATCCTCGTGACCCACGACCAAGCCGAGGCGCTGAGCTTCGCCGACCAGGTCGCCGTCATGCGCGGCGGCAAGCTCGCGCAGATCGGCAACCCCTTCGTCGTGTACACACGCCCCGCGGACCGGGCGACGGCGGAGTTCCTGGGCGACGCCGTCATCCTCGACGCCTGGCTCGAGGGCAGCCTCGCCATGTGCTCGCTCGGCCCGATCCCCGTGCGCCACCCCACGACGCAGGGCCACGTGCAGATCATGCTGCGGCCCGAGCAGATCCGGATCGCGAGCGAATCGCCCATCCACGGGACCGTGCTCGACTGGGACTACTTCGGGCCCGAGTCCTCGGTGCGCATCAAGCTCTCGGATCGGCCCGAGGGCCAGCCCCTCGATCCGCGCATCCGGGGCGGCGGCGAGGTCATCACGATCCGCCACTGGAATGCCGCGATGGCGCGCCTCGGCATGGACCTAGCGCTCAAGGTCATCGGCGAGGGCGTCGCGTTCCCGATCGCGGACTAGCCGTCGCGGGCTAGTCTGGGGCCATGTGGGTCACCAGCTCCGCCCTGACGCGCTACCGGCTCGCGCCGAATCCCGGGCCGATGAGCCTCGAAGGGACGAACTCGTACGTCATTTCGGCTCGCGACGTCTCGGGCGAGGACGCCGCGAACGCGAGCCTGCCCGTCGTCGTGGTCGATCCCGGGCCGCGCGACGCGACGCATCTCGCCGAGCTCGCCGCGGCGGGGCGGGTCGAGCTCGTGCTCATCACC
>NZ_JBKZWT010000285.1:0-4675 GCF_047759905.1 Sinomonas sp. G460-2
GTCAGCGGGGACCCCGCCCTGGTCTACGACGATGACCGCCGCCGTGCGGGGCCCGAGCACCTGGGCCACGCCCGCGACCGTGAGATTCCCGGTCACGGGGTCGACGTCCGCGAACACGGGCTCGGCCCCGACGTACCGCGGCGCATTCGCGGTCGCGATGAAGGAGAAGGAGGGCACCACGACCTCATCGCCGGGCTGGACGCCCGCGACCACGAGGGCGAGGTGCAGCGCCGTCGTGCAGCTCGACACGGCGACGCCGTGCGCCACCCCCTGGGCCGAGGCGAACGCCCGCTCGAACTCCGCGACGCGCGGGCCCTGCGCGAGCCACCCGGAGGCGATGACCTCGGCGACCGCGCGTGCCTCCTCCGCCCCGACCCAGGGCTTCATGACGTTGATGCGGCCCTCATCGGCCTGCCCCGCCTCCGCGCTCATGACGCGGCCACGACCCGCGCCGCGGCGATCTCCTCGCGCAGCGGGCGCCACCACGAGACGAGCCGGCGGAGGCCCTCGTCGAGTGGCATCTCGGATCGGAACCCGAGATCCCGGGCGGCCGCGGCCGTGTCGGCGAGACGCCGCGTCACGGCGTTGACCTTGCGCTCGGGGCCGAACTCGACGGAGAGCTTCGAGTCCATCGCGGCCAGGAGTGCGACCGCGAGCGCGAGCAGGCTCGTCTCGCTGCCGCTCGCCACGTTGTAGACGCCCTCGCGCACGGCCGATTCGGCCGCGTAGATGTTCGCGCGCGCCACATCGCTCGTGTAGACGAAGTCCATGGTCTGCTCGCCGTTGCCGTACACGAGCGGGGGCCGCCCGTCCGCGATCCGCTCCATCCAACGCACGAGCACCTCGGTGTAGAGACCGTGGACGTCCATGCGTGGCCCGTACACGTTGAAGTACCGAAGGGCCACGTAGTCGAGCCCGTACATCGCGCGGAAGCTGCGGGCCATGCCCTCGTTGAAGCTCTTGGCCGCGCCGTACAGCGTGTCGTTGTTGTGGTGGTGGTGCCGCTCGCCGGTCGGGAACTCGTCCGCCGCGCCGTAGACCGACGCACTCGAGGCGAGCACTACCTTGTCCACGCCGTGCTGCGAGGCCGCCTCGAGGACCGTGAACGTCCCGTCGACGAGCACTTCGAGCGCGAGGCGCGGCTCCTCGGCACACTGCGTGATGCGGATGGCGGCCTCGTGGAACACGAGGTCCTTGCCAATCGTCGCGTCGTGGACCGTGTCCCGGTCCCGGAGGTCGCCCTCGATGAGCCGCACCCGCCCTGTGGCGAGCGCGTGGTCGAGGTTCGCCAGCCTTCCGCGCGTGAGGTTGTCGAGGACGTCGACGTGCTCCACGCCCGCGTCGAGCAGATGGTCCACGACCGTGGATCCGATGGTCCCTGCGCCGCCCGTCACGAGCACCCGCGCGCCTGCCAGAACAGTCATGCCCCCGCCTCCTGCCTCAGCGCGCCGTCGACGAGCTCGTGTCCGAAGAGTCCCGGCCCGGTCATGCGGTCGGGTGGTGCGACGTCCGCCTTCGCGCCCCCGGCCTGGAGGCTCCGGCTCGTGGCCTCGAGCACGCCCAAGACGCGCAGCGCGGACGCCCCGCTCGTGGCCGAAGGCCGCTTGCCGCGGATCGCGGCCGCGAACTCGGCGACCATTTGGCCGAGCGCCTCGCGCTCGGGAAGCGCGGGCGACCACGTGTCGCCGAGGCGGTACGAGATCGCGGCGTCGCGGCGGTCCGCTGTGTTGTGGGCACCGTTGCTGTGGGCGCCGCGCTTGGGCAGCTGGACCCCGCGGTCGTAGACGCTCAGCCGCTGCTGCGGGTTGAGGTCGTCCCATACGAGCGTGCGCTGCGTCCCCCCGATGACCATCTGGCGGATTTTCGTGGGGCTGAGCCAGTTGACGTGGATGTGGGCCATGGCCCCGAACGGCAGGTCGAACGAGAGGTGCCCGACGCAGTCGCGTCCCGTGCCGAGCGGATCGGCGCCGTGGGCGGACACCGCCTGCGGCGTCAGCCCGTCGGGGAGGATGAAGTCGAGGATGGAGAGGTCGTGCGGGGCGAGGTCCCAGAACACGTCCACGTCCGGCTGGACGAGCCCGAGGTTGATCCGGACCGAGTCGACGTACAGGACGTCACCGAGTTCGCCGTCCGCGAGCAGCTCGCGCATCTTCTGCACGGCGGGCGTGTAGCAGTACGTGTGGTCGGCCATGAGGACGAGTCCGCGCGAGTCGGCCGCGGCGACCATGTCCGTGCCCTTGGACCAGTGGTCGGCGAGGGGCTTCTCGACGAGCACGTGTTTGCCGGCCCCGAGTGCCGTGAGGGCCACGTGGTGGTGCGTCCTGGCGGGCGTCGCGATGGCGACCGCGTCGACGTCGAGCGTGTCGAGCGCCTCGTCGAGGGATCCGAACGCGGTCGCGCCGTAGAGCGATGCGAGGGCCGCCGCGCGGTCGAGGTCCAGATCGCAGACCGCTACCAGATCCCAATCGGCCGAGCGCTGAAAGTTCCGTGCCAGGTTGGGCCCCCAGTAGCCCGCACCGACGACGACGACCGCGAGTGGGCGGTCAGGCTCGCTCCCAGTGCCGGATCCCCGGAACTGGAGGAGCGAGTGCGGAAGGTCCGCCATGGTCTTGCCTCTTCTCTCGATGCACGCTTGCTGGGTTGCCCGGAGTCATGCGGTTCAGTACGCCCCGCTGGGGGCTACGACGGCGCGGAACGTGCGCCACAGGATCATGAGATCGCCCATGATCGACCAGTTCTCCACGTAGTACAGGTCGAGCCGGACCGAATCGTCCCAGTCCAGGTCAGAGCGCCCGCTGATCTGCCACAGGCCCGTGATCCCGGGCTTGATGAGCATCCGGCGGTGCGTGTACCGCTCGTACTCCCCGACCTCTCGGGCGAGCGGCGGCCTCGGTCCGACGAGGCTCATTTCGCCCTTGAGGACATTGAGGAACTGCGGGAGCTCGTCGAGCGAGTACTTCCTCATCCACTTGCCGCAGCGGGTCACGCGCGGATCGTCCTTGACCTTGAACAGGACGCCCGCGCCCTCGTCCTCCGCCTTGAGATCCTCGAGCCGAGACTCGGCGTCCTGCACCATCGAGCGGAACTTGAGCATCGCGAACGGCCTTCCGGCCTTGCCGATGCGCTCCTGGCGGAACAGCACCGGGCCCGCCGAGTCGAAATGAACGATGAGCGCCAGGACTCCCATGATCGGGGCGAGGACCACGAGGGCAGCGCACGCGAGCACGAGGTCCAGGGCCCGCTTCACCACGTGCTTGGCGCCCGTGTAGTGCGGGAGGTCCACCTCCATGAGCGGGAGGCCCTGCACGGGCCGCCAGTGGATGCGCGGGCCCGCGACGTTCGTGAGGGTCGAGGCGAGCACAAGTTCGGCGTCGTGCTGTTCGAGGTTCCAGCCGAGCTCGCGCACGTAGCGATTGCCCCCTGGGACCGGGCCGGCGATGATCACGGCAGCCGCCTTCTTGAGCGCGACCGTCCGCACGACGTCGTCCGTCGAGCTCAGCACGGGGAGCCGCACGCCGTCGACCGCGAGGCTCTGGCCGCGCCGCCCGCCGGGGAGGACGGCACCCAGGACGTTGTAGGGCGCGCCGTCGCTCGCGGCGATCCGCCGCACCACGTAGCGCACGTCCTCGGGCTCGCCGACCACGACCGCGGGGGTTAGATACAGCCCGCTCTGGCGCTGGTGGTTGAGCCAACGGCGGCTGATCCAGCGGACCACGAGGAGGGCCATGACCCCCGTGCTGAACACGAGCGCGAAGACGCGGGCGGGGAGCCAGTCGGTCATGAGCACCGAGGCGATCGCGAGGACCGCGAAGAGCTGGAAGGATGCCGCGACCACGCGCCGGTACTCCTCCGCCCCGATGCCGAGCACGGAGGCGTCCCGGGTGCCGTAGACGCCGAGCGCCACGGGCCAGAGGACGGCGATCGCCGCGATCGCGGCGAGCCCGCGGGGGCTGTTGTCGCCGAGGATGAGACCGCCCGCCGCGGCGGCGAGGACGACGGCGGAGTCAACCGCGCGCAGGTACAGCGCGTATCGTCGCGGCCAGGCCTGCGCCCGCTCCGAGCGGGCGATGCGCACCGAACTCGCGGTGCGCGCCAAAGGTGTTGCAAACCTCAACACAGTCGAGAGGCGGGGTCCCCACCACGCGGTGATCGTGTGGGCCACACTCTGCTGCGCGCCTACGGACATGACAGTTCCTCGGCTTCCCCGTATGGGGGTCGGTCGGGTGCCGGCCCCTCACCTCTCCAGTACAGCCGCGCGGTGTTCGCTGGTCACCAGTAGTCGGTACCCGAGCTACTACGCGCCTCCGGAGGGGGAACCCTTGGCCTGTACGCAGGAGTACCGGCACCCATTACGCGTCGGCGCGTACTCGGCACTGATCGCGCTGGGCGAGTACTCGAATGGTCCTGTCCAACGGCAGGTAGTCCCCACGCAACCCCCGTCTGACGTGGGGAGTTGTCAGTCGTTGACCGCTTCGTGGAGCTCGTCCCGGCTGCGCACGCCAAGCTTCGCGTAGCTGCGGTGCAGGTGACCCTCGACCGTGCGGACGGAGAGGTGGAGCTGGTCCGCGATCTGCCGGTCGCTCAGGCCCTCGAGGGCGAGGTCCACGACGTCCTGCTCGCGCCGGCTCAGGCGCAGGGAGGCGAGGATCGCCTCCTCCTTCTCGCCCGCCTCTCC
>NZ_JBKZWT010000286.1:0-4665 GCF_047759905.1 Sinomonas sp. G460-2
GTCCAGCTGCGTCAGAAGGGTACTCGTCGACTGGGACGGGTCGTTGAACAGGGAGGTCCCAACCTTCCAGAACTGCTGCTCGTAGGTCGGGTAGTGCAGGTACTCGATCGGCGAAACCTGGGAGTGACCGGCGTTGAAGGCGTCCACGTAGGCGGTGGCCTTCGTCATGGTTGGGCTTGGCACGCTCCTCAGCGTCGTGAAGGAGTTCTCTGCGGCGAGGTAGCGGCTGTCGTTCGCGGGGTCAGCCATGAACGCGACGTATTTCTCTGCGGCGTCCTTATGGGAGCTTGCCGCGTTGACACCCCAACCCGATCCCACGAACGTCACGCCGTTGGGCTGGCTGCCCGCGTCCCCACCAGGGAACGGGTTGAAGGAGAAGTCGAACTTGGCGTTCTTCTCGAAGTTCTGCAATTCCCACGCCCCCATCACGGTGAAGGCCCACTTGCCGGAGGTGAAGTCGGCGTTGCCGGTGTTGAACGGCTCGATTCCGTTCATCAGTTTGCCGTCCACGGTGCCGGAGGTCAGGAGTTCCTTGATGTGGTCGAAGACTGGCGAGTAAGTCGGGTTCCAGCTCGACTGGCCGGTGTCGTATCCCGCCCCCCAGGATGAGGGCAGGAGGTTTGCCGCGAGTGCCAGGGTCAGCTGCTCACTGGTCCAGCCGCCCTGGTTGGCGAGCAGCAGCCCGGGCTGCCCGGCCGTCTTGAGCTTCTGCAGGGCTGTGAGGAAGTCCGGCCAAGTCTGTGGCACGGTCGTGATGCCGGCCTTCTTGAGGATGTCGAGGTTGGCGTAGAGGCCGATCGGGATGTTCTGCTGCGTGAAGGCGTAGGTCTTGCCGTCGATCTGGCCGAAGGGGGCGACGTTCGGCAACAGTTGCGTGGCCCAGGCCTGGTCGCTGAGGTCCGCGAGGTAGCCCTGCTTCTGCCACTGTTGGACGCGCGTGGGGTTTGTCATGAGCACGTCGGCCGCGGTGCCGGCGGCGAGGCGCGTGTTGTTGTACTGGTCGTACTCGCCGTTCGCGACGTACTTGTACTCGATCTTGATGTCTGGGTATTTCTTCTGGAAGTCCGCGTTGATCTGGGGGATGTCGGCCAGCTCGGTTCCGCCGCCCTCGAATCCGACGACGGTGAGCGTGGTCTTGCCGTCGCCACCCGTCGCGTCTGCCCCTGACGAGCATCCGGCGAGCACCAGTGCGGCCGCGGTGGCGGCGGCAGCCGTGATGAACTTCTTACGCATGGGAGTCCACTTCCTTGTGATGTGATGATGGTTCGGCGTCGCGGGATGCGATCGCCTCGGGTGCTTCTTCTCGTGCCCTGGCACTCTCTGGGTCGCGCGGTCGGGTGTCGACGAGTTCGTAGGCCGCTGGCCGCGACTGGATCTCGTGCAGGAGGCGAAGCTCGAATTTCGGCGCGCGGCCGAAGTCGAGGATGCCGTTCTTCTCTTGGAAGACGTCGGTGAGCTGGGTGTAGCAGTAGCCGAACATGTCGGGGTCGTCGAGCAGGGTGTCGACCAACCGGCGGAAGCGCTCGAGCCACTCCTGCCGCGTTGCCGGCGCTTCGCCGTAGCCCCACGATGTGTCGCCGTCCCCGTCCACATCGGACCACCAGATGCCGCCGAACTCGCTGCAGAAGTACGGCTGGCCCCCGTACGGCAGGGACCACACGGTCCCGTCGGGCGCGGAGTTGACGTAGGGGCGACCGTCAGCGAGACCACTCATGAGGCGCGCGAAGGCATCAGGATCTTGCTCGTAGAGGTGGGAATCGTAGATGTCGGCTCCGGGGACGCGGTGCGCGTAGCCGGAGGCGTCGATGACAGGGCGCGTGGGGTCGATCGCCTTGGTGATCGAATAGAGCGCCTTCGTTGCGTCATCGAGCACCGTCAATCTCGTGCTGATTGGCTCGTAGGTCTCGTTGAGGGGGCACCAGCCGATGATCGAAGGATGCGAGAGGTCCCGGGTGAGGGCCTCCACCCATTCGGTCACGAAGGACACTGTGGGCTCCTGCCGTCCTGCGGAGTCAACGTTGGCGCCCCAGTCCCCGAACTCGCCCCAAACGAGGTAGCCCAGTCGATCGGCGTGGAAGAGGTAGCGCTCTTCGAAGACCTTTTGGTGCAACCGCGCGCCGTTGAATCCCGCGGCCTTCGCCAGCGTGATGTCGGCTTCGAGGGCCTCATCGCTCGGCGCCGTCATGAGGGTGTCCGCCCAGTAGCCCTGATCGAGTACGAGTCGCTGGAAAACGGGGAGGCCGTTGAGCAGGACGCGACGTCCGTCGATCGCCACCGAGCGCATCCCGGCATAGCTTTCGAGTTCATCGACGACGACCGCTCCGTCCTCGAGCAGGGTGAAGCTGACCCGGTAGAGATGGGGGTCCTCGGGCGACCATGTGCGCAGGCGGTCGTCCGGGATGCACAGCGTGAGCACGGGGGTAACCTGCGCGACGACTGGCGCTGACCCGGAGGCGACGAGCCCGCCGTCGTCGGACACTTCGACCCGGGCGGTGAGGCCTGCCCTAGGGGCTACGACGTCCAACTCCACAGCGAAGGACGACGACGGGAGGTCGGGACGGATGACCGGGCGCCCGAAGCGCGCGGCGGGCACCGGCTCGAGCCACACGGTCTGCCAGATCCCCGTGGTACGGGTATAGAAGGCCTCGTAGTTCTCCGTCCGGCGGGATTGTTTGCCGCGCGCCTGAACCGACTGGGAATCGTCCTCGACGAGGACGGACAGGACAAACGTACCGTCCGCGACCGCGTCGGTGATGTCGAAGGAGAATGGGGTGAAGCCACCGCGGTGCCGGCCGACCTCGACGTCGTCGATCCAAACCGTGCTGTAGAAGTCGGCCGCGCCGAAGTGCAGCAGGAGTCGGTCACCGGACCAGTCCTGGGGGACTGCCACTTCGCGCCGGTACCGCACGGCGTCGAGGAAGTCGGTGTGGCCGATCCCCGAACGGACCGACTCCGGGGCGAACGGCACGAGGATGGTTCGCTCGAGACTCCAGCCCGACGGCGCCCCTTCCTGGGGGCCGAGACCGAAGTCCCACACCCCGTTCAGATTGAGCCACCGGTCGCGTGCGAACTGCGGGCGCGGATACTCCGGCCGGGGCACGGACTCATCAGCGGACGCCGTTGTCAGATCGTCAATTTTCCTCGATGCAAATGCAACTCGATGATGCTAACCGAGGTTTGCCTCGATGCAAATAGCTGGTGGGGAAATATTCAGATCCGATCCAGCGCCTCCGTGCCGCGGGGTCAGATGGTGGGAGCGCTCTCCCTGATCACGAGCCGATGCGGGCCAATGAGGACCTCGGGTTCGAGCTCCTCCCCGCTGAGGCGCCGGGTGATGCGATCCAGTGCGGTGTCGGCGATCCACAGCTTGTCCGGACTCACGGTGGTCAGCGAGGGGAACGCGAACTGTCCGTCCTCAATGTCGTCCCACCCGACCACGGCGATCTCGTCCGGGACTGATATCCCGGTCTCATGCAGAACGCGCAGCGCGCCGAGCGCCAATGCGTCTGAGAAGCAGAAGATCGCATCCGGGCGGCCTCCCGCTCCCATCAGGCGCCGCATCGCCGCCGCGCCCTGAGTCCGGCTGAATCCGTCCACGTATTCCACGATCTCGGGCAGCCCGAGATCGCTGTGCGAGCGGATGGCTGCGCGGTACCCATCGAGGCGAAGCGAGCTCGAATTGTGGCCCGTGCGTTCGGCGCCGATGGCGGCTATGCGGCGGCGGCCCTGCCTGACCAGGTGCTCCACGGCCTCGCGGGCGGCCCGAAAGTTGTCGATCATCACCTTGTCGAAGCCCGGGAACTCGTCCTCGCCGAGAAATACCAGCGGCCCCGCGGCGAATCCCTCGAGGTCCTCGGCCTGAAGGGCCAGCGGGCTCAGCACGAGTGCGTCGAACAGCGAGCCTCCGGAGGTCCTGCGCAGGAGCGCCAGCTCGCGATCGCGGTCACCGTTCGTCTGGTCCACCACGACAGTGAGGCCCCGCTCGGCGCCCCCCTCCACGAAGGCGCGGGTCAGCTCGGCGAAGTAGGCCGTGTCCAGCTCGGGGAGCATCAGCCCGATGAGTCCCGACCGGCCCACCTTCAGACTCCGGGCGAGCTCGCTCGGCCGATACTCGAGCTCATTGATTGCACGCAGTACGCGCTCCCGTGTTGCCGGCGCGACATGGTCGAACCCGTTGACCACGTTCGACACCGTCCGCACCGACACGTTCGCCGCCTCTGCGACTTCGCGACGCGACGCCACTGGACTCCCCTCGATGATTTGGTGCTGTTGCCACGAGGCAAACAGCCAAAATCATCCTAACCTCGGGAACGGCGGGTCGGCATCGAGGCGGCTGGCCGACACGTGGGGCCAGCGCCAGTTCCTGGTGAATGCGCCTCACCGGATCCCCGTGTCGCACGAGATGTCCGCGCGCGCGGCCGAACCTGGCGGCACCGTCACGCGGGTGTCGGGGCAGCGCGGCCAGCCGTTCGCGGTGACGACGACGAGGACGTAGGTGCCGGGGGAGAGGCCCAGCGCGTAGCGGCCGAAGGAGTCACTGGTCGCCGACGCTAACGTGCTGCCACCCGAGTCGCGGGCCTCGACGACGGCCGAGACCGGGCGTGGGGGACACGGCTGGTCCGGTCGCTCGACCGGGCAGGTCGGCCCGGCCGTGATGTAGCCGTA
>NZ_JBKZWT010000287.1:0-4615 GCF_047759905.1 Sinomonas sp. G460-2
CTGGAAGAGCGCGTTGACCTGGCTGTTGGCGTCGCTGAGCGAGCTGGCGGGCGACTTGCCCGAGTAGACGGCGTCCATGGCCGGCTTCATGATGCCGTCCACCTTGGCCGCGTTCTCGGTGATCGGGAACAGGAACGTGGTGCCGTCCTTGACCTGCTGGGTGAAGGACGTGACGTCCACGCCCTTGGCCTTGAACGCCGCGGCGGCCTTGTCGGCGGCCGCCGAGATCGCGGGGAACACGACGGCCTTCGAGGCCACGACGTCCTGGCACGCGGACGAGGCGAGGTACTCGACCCACTTCGCCGCGGCCGCCGGGTTCTTCGTCCCAGCGTTGATCGAGTCAGCGAGCCCGTTGTACATCGACGAGCGCTTGCCGTCGGGTCCGATCGGGGTCGGGGCGAGGCCCACGTTGATGCCCTTGTAGCCGAAGTACTGCCCGATCATCCACGAGCCGTTCGCGTTGATCGCGGCCTTGCCTGCGGCGAACGTGTCCGCCATCGAGGCGCCGACCGTGGTCTCGAGCTTGGGCGTGTAGCCCTTGTCGATGAGTCCGTGGAACCATGCGATGGTGTCCTGGAACTTCTTGTCGTCGTAGTTGTAGTGCGTGCCCCACGGGTTCTTGTCCGTGTGGGTCCATCCGGTGGTGCCCGCGAGCCAGCTCCATTCGGTCTGCCCGCTCGCCGCGCCGGAACCGTTGAGGCCCAGGCCGTAGACGGCCACGTTGTTCTTGTCGAAGCCGGCCTCGTCGCCGCGCTTGCCGTTCTTGTCCAGGGTGAGGTGGGCGATGGCCTTCTCGAACGAGCCGCCGTCCTGCGGGTTCCACGCAAGGCTGCCCATCTGCTCGGCGCTCAGGCCGGCCTTGGCCATCATGTCCTTGTTGTAGAAGAGGGAGATCGTGTCCCAGTCCTTGGGCAGGCCGTAGCGCTTGCTGTCCTTGCCGACCCAGAGATCGGCGAGGCCCTTGTTGTACTGGTGGAGGTCGACGCCGTCGTTCTTGACCGCGTCGTCGAGCGCGAGCAGCTGGTTGTTCTTGACGAAGTCGCCGAACTTCGAGAGGTGGTCGGTGAAGACGTCCGGGCCGTTGCCGGCCACGAAGCCGTTCGTGAGGTTGGTCCAGTAGTCGTCCCAGCCGGTCTGGGTGATCTTGACCGTGACGTTCGGATTGGCCTTGTGGAAGTCGTCCGCGCACTGCTGGTACGCGGGGAGTTGGTTGGCGTCCCACAGCCAGTAGCTGACCTCGCCCTTCGCGTCGCCGGAGCTTGAGGCCTGGTTCGAGCCGCCGGAGCAGGCGGAGAGTGCGAGGGCTGCGGCCGCGGCGAGGGCGACGGCGCCGAGTGCTTTCTTCATCATCGTGGTCCTTTCGAGGGGTTGGTGGGGTGGGTGAGCTAAAAGCGCTATTTGATGCCGGAGAAGCCGATCGAGTTGACGATCTTCTTGCCGAACGCGATGAACAGGAGCAGGACCGGCAATGCCGAGACGAGGGTCGCGGCCATGAGGCCGGACCAGTCGGGCGCGCCCTGGGGAGACTGCGACTTGAAGACGCCGAGGCCGACCGTGAGGACGCGGACCGCGGGGTCGTTGCCCACGAGGAGCGGCCAGAAGTAGTCGTTCCACGCCGCGATGAACGTCAGGAGGCACAGCGTGGCCAGCGGCGCCACGGCGTTCGGGAGGACCACCTGGAAGAAGATGCGGACGTGCCGGGCGCCGTCGAGCATCGCGGCCTCCTCGACCTCGCGGGACATGCCGAGGAAGAACTGGCGGAGGAAGAACACTGCGAACGGAGTCATGAGCATGCTCGGGAGAGCGATGCCGAGGTACGTGTTGAGGAGGCCGAGGTTCTTCACGAGCAGGAAGTTGGGCAGCGCCGTGAAGATCGAGGGGACGAGGAGCGTCCCGAGGAAGAGCGCGAAGACCTTGTCCCGGCCGCGCCAGCGCAACCGGGCGAACGCGTACGCCGCGAGCGAGCTGAAGAACACCTGCGAGACCGTGATCATCGTGGAGACGATGAGCGAGTTGAGCAGGTACTGCCAGAAGTTGATCGACGCCCCGGACCCGCCCTCGGCCTGGGCCTGGGCCTGAGACTGGAGGCCGAACACGCGGGCGAACGCGCCCCACGTGAAGTCCGCGGGCAGGAGGTTGCTCGACTGGGTAGCGAGCGCGTGGTTGTTGGAGAGCGCGGTGCGGAGCATCCAGAGGAAGGGCCCCACCGTGACGAGGATGGCGACGGCGAGCGCGGCCCAGGCGGCGATGCGGCCCCAGTTCACCGGACGACGGCGGCGGGCGGCTGTGGTGGGTCGCGTGCCGGTGGTGCGTTGCGCGCCTTTGGTGCGCTGCGTACCTGTGCGCTGGGCGCCTTTGGTGAAGAAAGTCATGGTGGGTCCCCTCAGTCCAGGTCGCTCTCGTTGCCGCGCAGGAACTTCATCTGCAGGAAGGCGACGATGGCGAGGATGACGAACAGGATCACGCTCAAGGCCGAGCCGTAGCCGAAGTCCTGCTGGCTGAACGCGCGCTGGTAGATGTAGTACTGGATGACGCGGGAGGCGTTGACCGGCCCGCCCTGCGTCGTGACGGCGACCGTGTCGAAGATCTGGAACGAGCCCGTGATCGTCACGACCATGACGAGCAGGAGCACGGGGCGCAGGAGCGGCATCGTGATCCGCCAGAACGTCTGCCACTTGCTCGCGCCGTCGAGGTTCGCGACCTCGTACAGCTGATTCGGGATGGCCTGGAGCCCGGCGAAGATCAGCAGCGCGGTGTAGCCCATGTGCCGCCACACGTTGACGAACGCGACGGTCGGGATGGCCCAGAACTCGTTGCCGAAGAACGCGACGCGGGGGATGCCCATCCACTGGAGGACCTGGTTCACGATCCCGATCTGGTAATCGAGCATCCAGAACCACAGGAGGGCCACGATCACGTTGGCCACGAGGTACGGCAGGAGGAGGACTCCCCGGATGAGCGTCGACTTGGCCACGTGGTACATGAGGAGCGCGAGCCCGAGGGCAATCACGGTCTGGAAGCCGATGTTGAGGATGACGTACTCGAGCGTGACGCCCATCGCGTTCCAGAACAGCTTGTCCTGGAAGATCTTGGCGTAGTTCTTGACGCCGACCCAGATCGGGTTCCCCAGGATGCTGTAGTCCGTGAAGCTCAGGTAGATGCCACGGATCGTGGGGACGAGGTAGAAGAGCACGAAGCCGAGCAGGGCCGGCGCGACGAAGAGGAGCGCGACGCGCAGATCGCCGCGCCCTCGGTGGCGCGCGCCTCGCTGGTGATCGGGGGAATCGGCGCTGCGTTGCGCCGTCTTCCGGGCCCCCACGGTGGTGGTCGTCATTGGATCCTCCGCTGTGATCTGGCTAACAATTGGCTATGAATCTACACGAGTAACTTTTTGATTGACAAGAGGTTCCCTTGAAATTTCACGGATCTAATCGCGTTGGCGGCGTACCTGTTGACTCGAGTAACTCACGATGGAAGACTTTCGGCATGACTCACGCCACAGGCTTCTCCCTCGGAATCGTCGGCGCCGGCCAGTTCGCCGGCCAGTTCTCCAAGCTCTTCGACGCCCACCCCTACGTGACGTCCGTGTACGTCACGGACGTGCTCCCCGAGCGCGCCGAGGCCCTCGCCGAGCGGCAGGGGCTCGCGGGCACGTTCCCGAGCTTCGAGGCCATGCTCGCGAGCGACGTCGACGCGATCGCGATCTTCACGCAGCGCTGGACGCACGGCCCGCTCGTGGTCCAGGCGCTCCGAGCCGGCAAGCACGTGTACTCGGCCGTGCCGATGGCCATCAGCGTCGAGGAGATCGCCGCGATCATCGAGGCCGTGCGCGAGACCGGACTCACGTACATGATGGGCGAGACGAGCTACTACAACCCCGCGACCGTCTACGCGCGAGGTCGCCGCGCGGAGGGCTCCTTCGGCCGGATCTTCTACGCCGAGGGAGACTACGTCCACGACATGGACCTCGGCTTCTATGCTGCGTACGAGTACAGCGGCGGGCCCGAATGGAAGCGCACCGCGAGCTACCCGCCCATGCTCTACCCGACGCACTCCGTGGGCGGGGTCATCGGGGCGATCGGTGGCCACGCCGTGAGCGTGAGCTGCATCGGCGTGCGGGACGATCGCGGCGACGGCGTCTTCGACCGCGAGGTCAGCATGTTCGACAACGAGTTCTCCAACGCGACTGCCCTCTTCGAGCTCGCCGGCGGCGGTTCCATGCGGATCAACGAGTTCCGCCGTGTCGGCTACCCGTCCCACCTGCGCGAGAGCCGCTTCCGCTACTTCGGCACCGAGGGCAGCTTCGAGCAGCTCGTCGAGACCGCCGTGTGGCAGGACAAGGAGGGCTTCACCGACGTGAGCGAGCAACTCACCACCGTGCCGAGCATGGACCCCGACGACCCCTCGCTCGCCGACGTCGACCCAGCCCTCCGCGACGCGTTCATCTCCGGTCTCGCCCCCGTGCATGACGCGGGCCGGCTGCCCGCCGAGCTGCGTGCGCTCCCGAGCGGCCACGAGGGCAGCCACCACTTCCTCGTGGACGACTTCGCGACGGCCGTCGCGACGCGGACCCTTCCGCCGGTCAACGCGTGGGAGGCCGCACGCTACACGCTGC
>NZ_JBKZWT010000288.1:0-4599 GCF_047759905.1 Sinomonas sp. G460-2
ATCGAGGCGGCCCAGTCGTATGTCCTGCGCGTCGCCAGGCTCTACGATCGGCCGAGTCGCGGAAAAAACGGAGACATAGTCCGGAATAATCCCGGGGGCAGCGTCGTTGGAGTAGATGAATCCACCGGTGCAGCCGTTTCTATGGCGGCGCCATCCCCCCTGCCCGAAGGAGGAACACCATGTCCCTTTTCACTGTCCTCGCCGTCCTGATGGTTGCCGCCATGATGGTCGTCCCCGTTGCGTGGGAGTTCCTCTCCTCGGACCGCCGCGCCGAACGCGCGGCGGTCGAGTGCGCGTCGGCCGACGCCGAGGCGAACGCCTAACCGCACCGGTTGCGCCGCCTAACCCGCTAACAGACAGCAGTGCCCCGGCGGTCGACCGCCGGGGCACTCTTGTCTTTCCACGCGTTAGACCCACGGGCTAGACCCCGCGAGTCAGACGGCCTCGAGCACGCTCACGTAGTTGGCGATGCCGACGCCGCCCATGTTCTGGACCGCGGCGCGGCGGGGGTTCGCGAGCTGCATCGCACCCGCGGTACCGGTGAGCTGCATCGCCGCGATCACGTGTTGGGAGACGCCCGTCGCGCCGACGGGGTGGCCTTTGGCCTTGAGCCCGCCGGACACGTTCACCGGGAGCCTCCCGCCCCTGTAGACCCAGCCCTCCTGGATCGCGCGCGAGCCCTGCCCGGCCGGGGTGAGGCCCATCGTCTCGTAGATGACGAGTTCGGCGATCGTGAAGCAGTCGTGAACCTCGGCGAAGTCCAGGTCGCCGAGCCCCACGCCGGCCATCGCGAACGCCCGCTCCCACGAGAGCCGCGTCCCGGCGAACGCCGTGGGGTCGCGCCGCTCGGCGGGGAGGAAGTCGTTCGCGTGCCCGAAGCCTGCGAGACGCACCGGAGAAGTCGCCGCCCCGGCACCCGGCGCGACGGACAGCACGACGGCCGCGGCGCCGTCGGACACGGGCGAACAATCGGTGCGCCGCAGCGGATCGGCGACCATCGGATTCTTCTCCGAGACGGTCCGGCAGAACTCCTCGCCGAGGTCCTTGCGCAGCTGGGCGTAGGGGTTGTCGACGCCGTTGCGGTGGTTCTTCGCCGCGATGGACCCCAGTGCATCGGGGAGGGAAAGACCAGCCACGGGCCCGTAGCGCTTCTCGTAGTGCTTCGCGACCTCGGCGAACAGCGCGGTGAACCCGGCCGACGACGATTGGCCGGCCATGTCGTAGTCCGCGCCCAGCAGGGCCGCGCCGACCTTCTCGGCCCCGGCCGGGGTCATCATTTCGGCCCCGATCACGAGCACGTTCCTGGCGGTGCTGGCCAGGAGCGCCTTGACGCCCTGCTGCACCGCCGCGGACCCTGAGGCGCACGCGTTCTCGACCCTCGTCGCCGGGACGCCGGCGAGGTCCGGGGAGAGCTGGAGCGCGAGCGAGGACGGGAACGCGAGCGGGACCATCCCGGCGTTGAACTGGCCCACATACACCTCGTCGACCTGCCCCGGCTCGAGCCCCGCGTGCGCCAGGGCCTCGCCCGCGACCTGCACGATGAGCGATTCGAGCGTCTCGTCGCCGAGCTTGCCGAAGCGGCTGTGGCCCCACCCCGTGATGAGGACGTCCTTGCCGAACTGTTCCTTGAGGCTCATGCGAGCGCTCCTTCCTGTGCTTCGTCAGCGGCCCCGGTTTCGAGGACGACGGCGAACGGCGCCCCGGTCTTCTCCCTCACCTCGGCGAGATCCACGCCTGGGGCGAGCCGGCGCAGCGCGAGGCGAGGGGCGCCGTCGTCGTCTGTTTCTTCCGCCTCGGTGACGTCGAAGACCGCGAGGTCCGTCACGATGCGATCGACGACGCGTTGTCCGGTGAGCGGCAGCGTGCACCTCTCGACGATCTTGGGCGAGCCATCCTTCGCGACGTGCTCGGTGAGCACGACGATCCGCGGGGTGCCCGCGACGAGGTCCATGGCCCCGCCCATGCCCTTGACCATCTTCCCGGGGATCTGCCAGTTCGCGAGATCGCCCTCGGCGGAGACCTGCATCGCCCCGAGGACCGCGACCTTGACGTGGCCGCCCCGGATCATATTGAAAGAAATAGAGGAGTCGAAGATGCTCCCGCCCGGCAGCACGGTCACGGTCTGCTTGCCCGCGTTGATGAGGTCGGCGTCCTCCTCCCCCTCGTACGGGAACGGGCCCATTCCGAGGAGACCGTTCTCGCTCTGCAGCGTGACCCGTACGCCCTCGGGCAGGTTGTTGGCGACGAGCGTGGGGATGCCGATCCCCAGGTTGACGTAGTCGCCGTCGTTCAGCTCTTCGGCCGCGATCGCGGCCATCTCATCTCGTGTCCACGGCATCGTGGGCTCCTCCTTGTGGTTTTTCCGTTGCTGAGACGGGCTACGCGCCAGCCGCAACGGCGGCGACCGCCGCGGGGCGGGGGCGCACGGTGCGCTGTTCGATGTCCTTGGCCCGCGGGCGGGACTGCACGAGGTGCTGGACGAAGACGCCGGGGGTCACGACATGATTGGGATCGATCTCTCCGATGCCCACAATCACCTCCGCCTCGGCGATGGTCACCTTGCCCGCCGTGGCGACGACTGGATTGAAGTTGCGCGCCGTGTGCCGATAGACGAGATTCCCCTCGGTGTCCGCCGTGTGCGCGTGCACGAGTGCCACATCCGCGACGATGCCGCGCTCCTGGACGTACAGCCGCCCGTCGAACTCCTCGTGCGGCTTGCCCTCGGCCACAATCGTCCCGACACCGGTGCGCGTGTAGAAGGCGGGGATCCCGGCACCGCCGGCCCGGAGCCGCTCGGCGAGCGTGCCCTGCGGGACGAACTCGACCTCGAGCTCCCCCGCGAGGTACTGCTGCGCGAAGAGCTTGTTCTCCCCCACGTAGGACGCGATCACCTTGCGGAGCTGGCCCGACTCGATCAGGATCCCCAGGCCCTTCCCGTCCACGCCCATGTTGTTCGACACGACCGTCAGATCCCTCGCGCCGGAGTCCCTCACGGCCTCGATGAGGTCCGCGGGGATCCCGCTCAGCCCGAAGCCTCCCACCGCCAGGATCGCGCCGTCGCGCACGGCGGAGTCCACCACCTCGCGGGCGCCTTCACTCACCTTTGCCACACCGACCTTCTTCCGTTCACCACTTTGTGGACAGCCTTCCCTTCCAGCGAAGGTAGAGAAATACCGGCAGGCTAGGCAATGGTCGGGGAGCCCGATCGCATACTGTGGACACGAGGCACCAGACTGTCCACAATATGAACGGTTGAGGAGGAGGCCATGATGAACGGCAAGGCAGCTGTCCCCGGGACCCAAGTGGTCGGCAGGGTGGGCCGACTCCTGCGCCTCGTGGGCAGCAATCCGTCCGGCGCGTCGACCACGTGGCTCGCGCGCGAAGCGGGCCTCACGCGCCCGACGGCGCATCGCCTCCTCGCGTCGCTCGCGGCGGAGGGGCTGCTCGACACGGACGCACGGTCCGGCGACTGGGTGCTCGGGACCGAGCTGTACCTCCTCGGGTCCATCGCGGCCTCCCGCTTCTCCTTCGAGGAGCTCGCACGCCCGAGTCTTCGCCGGCTGGCCGAGGCCTCGGGCGAGAGCGCCTTCTACAGCATCAGGCAGGGAAGCGAGACCGTCTGCCTACTCCGCGAGGAGGGAAGCTTCCCCATTCGCTCCTTCGTGCTCCGCGAAGGAGTCCGCTTCCCCCTCGGGGTCGCGTCCGCGGGCCTGGCTATGATGGCGTTCCTCCCGGCCCGCGAGCAGGAGGCCTACCTGAGCCGCTGGAGCGAACACGCGGGCGAGTTCGCCGCAGGGCACACCGAGGCCACGGTCCGCCAGGAGCTCGAGCAGACCCGCCTGCGCGGCTATTCGGTCAACCCCGGGCTGGTCCTCGAAGGAAGCTACGGCATGGGCGCGGCAGTCTTCGACGGCAATCGGAACCCTGTGGGAGCCGTGTCCTTCACGGGAATCGAGCCGCGCTTCCGGGCGGACCGGCGGGGACTCCTCGGGAAGCTGCTCATGGAGGAAGCACACCGCATCAGCAACAAGCTACTCGCCCAGGCACCTGAACGCGGTAGTCTCCGAGAATGAGCCGCGCCAACAGCCTGTCCGCGCCGTCCCACGCCGCGCTGCCCCACGCCGCGGCGAGCATCCGCGACGTCGCGGAACTCGCGGGCGTCTCCGTCGGCACGGTCTCCAACGTGCTCAACCGTCCGGACATCGTCCGTGCGGCGACGGTCGAGCGAGTGCACGCGGCGATCAAGGAGCTCGGCTTCGTACGGAACGACGCCGCGCGGCAGCTCCGAGCGGGCCGCTCGACGACGATCGGCCTCGTGGTGCTCGACGTCCGGAACCCGTTCTTCACGGACGTGGCCCGCGGCGCCGAGGACGAGGCAGGCCGCGACGGCCTGTCCGTGGTCATGGCCAACAGCGACGAGTCGCCGGACCGCGAGGCCGCGCACGTCGACTACTTCGAGACGCAGCGCGTCCTCGGGCTGCTCATCTCCCCCATCGGCGATCTCGGCGAGCGCCTCGAGCGGCTGCGCGCAGCGGGGACGCCGGCCGTTCTCGTGGACCGGGTCGCCGGGTCGCGCAATCTGAGCTCGGTCGCCGTCGA
>NZ_JBKZWT010000289.1:0-4588 GCF_047759905.1 Sinomonas sp. G460-2
GTCGGATCCGCCTCGGGGTGCCGCACGGAGAGCGTCTCGGCCTCCTCGGCGAGGACGTGGTTCTCGGACAGGATCCCGGCGTCGGAGGTCCCGACCACGGATTCGTCGTCCGCGGCGAGTTCCGCCTCGAGCTCCTTGACGCCGCCCGCGGCGCCGAGGTCGACGTCGTGGTGGGCGCCCAGGTAGGCGTCGATGACGGCCTGGTCCCGCATGACCTCGGCGGGCGGCCCCTCAGCGACAACCTTGCCCTCTGCCATGACCACGACCCAGTCCGCGATGTGCCGGACCATGTGCATGTCGTGCTCGACGAACAGCACGGTCATGCCCTCGGACTTGAGGTTCTTGATGTGGTCAAGCAGGCTCTGGGAGAGCGCGGGGTTGACGCCTGCCATGGGCTCGTCGAGCATCACGAGCTTGGGCCGGACCATGAGCGCGCGGGCCATCTCGAGCAGCTTCCGCTGGCCGCCCGAGAGAGACGCGGCGTAGTCGTCGCGCTTCGTGTCGAGCTTGAACTTCTCGAGCAGGACCGAGGCCTGGTCGGTGATGACCTTCTCGCGCCCGCCCCAAATGCCACGGAACAGGGCGTTGCGGAGCTTCTCGCCCGGCTGCTCGGACGCGCCGAGGCGCATGTTCTCGAGGACCGTGAGCTTGCCCATGACCTTCGTGAGCTGGAACGTCCGGACCATGCCGAGGCGCGCCACCTTGTACGAAGACATCCCGGCGAGGTTGGTGCCCTCGAACTGCCACTTTCCGGAGTTGGGTGTGTCGAACCCCGTGAGGAGGTTGAACAGCGTGGTCTTGCCCGCGCCGTTGGGCCCGATGAGGGCGGTGATCTTGTGGCGCGGGATCTCGAGGTGCTCGACGTCCACAGCGGTAATGCCGCCGAAGCGGCGGCTCACGTTGTCCGCGACGACGATGGGATCGCGCTTCTTGCAGCCCGGGCCCGCCTCTCCGTCCACGATGGGCCGCGAGTCTGTCATGTAGTCGACGGCTCCAGCCGTCTTCTCGGCTTCGCTCATGAGAACGCAAGCTCCTTCTTGTTGCCGAACACGCCCTGGGGCCTGAAGATCATGAGCAACATGAGCGCCACGCCCACGAGGATGTAGCGCAGCTGCCCGGCCTGCGAGGGGTTGAGCCACGGGAGCGTGCCGATCTGGATGAGCCCGAACAGGATGTTCTGGGTGAGCGAGAGCACGACCCAGAAGAGCATGGCCCCGATCACCGGGCCGAGCACGGTGGACATGCCGCCGAGCAGGAGGCAGGTCCAGAGGAAGAACGTGAGCTCGGTTCCGTAGTTGGCCGGCTGGACGACGTCGCGGGGCAGCGTGAAGACGAGGCCCGCAAGGGCGCCGAATGCACCGCCGATCACGAGGGCCTGCATCTTGTAGGCGTAGACGTTCTTGCCGAGCGAGCGCACTGCGAGCTCGTCCTCGCGAATGCCCTTGAGCACGCGGCCCCAAGGGCTCCGCATGAGCAGCCAGACCCCGAGGCCGAAGATGATCACGAACCCCCACGCGACCACGCGGTAGAAGAAGTCGTTGCTGCTGAAGCCGAGATAGGTCCCCTGCGGGAACGGGTTGAGCTTCAGGAAGTCCTGGCGGAAGCCCGCGAGGCCGTTCGCGGAGCCCGTGACGTCCGTGAGGCTGTTCGTCGTCACCACGTAGCGGATGATCTCCGCGGCGGCGATCGTCACGATTGCGAGGTAGTCGGCGCGTAGCCGCAGTGTCGGGATGCCGAGGAGCAGCGCGAAGATGCTCGAGGCGACGACCGCGATGAGGAGCCCGAGCCACCACGGTGCGCCGAAGTGGATCGTGGACATCGCGAACGCGTACGAGCCCACGGCCATGAAGCCCGCCTGCCCGAAGTTGAGCAGGCCCGAGTAGCCGAAGTGCACGGCGAGGCCAAGCGCGGCGAGCGCGTAGGCCGCCGTCGTCGGGCTGACCATCTCGCCGATGGCCTCGTTGAAGATTTCTCCGAAATCCATGGGAGCCTCCTAGCCCACTCGCTCGCGGCGGCCCAGGATGCCCTGCGGCCGGAACAGGAGCACGAGGATCATGACGACCAGCGCCCCGACGTACTTGAGATCGGAGGTCAGACCGAAGACGGTCGTGAGCTCCACGAAGATGCCGACGACGATCGAGCCGACGAGGGCGCCGAACACCGTGCCCAGGCCGCCGAGCGTCACGCCGGCGAAGATCATGAGCAGGATCTGCTGGCCCATGTTGAACGTCACGCCGGGGCGGTAGTAGGCCCACAGGATGCCGCCGAGCGAGGCGAGCAGGCCGCCGGTCACCCACACGACCCGCACCACGCGGTCGACGTCGATGCCGCTCGCCGCGGCGAGGGCCGGGTTGTCGGCCACGGCGCGGGTTGCCTTCCCGATCCGGGTCCTCAGGAGGAGGAACCCGATGAGCCCGATGACGATCGCGGAGATGAGGAGCGAGACGAGGTTGTTGGGCGACACCGAGACGGGACCGAGGTCGATGTCCGTGGTCTGGGCCCCGGGGAGCTGCTGGGTCGCGCCGCCGAAGAAGAACAGGATGACGTAGCGGGCGGCGAGCGCGAGGCCGATGCTCACGATCATCATGGGAACGAGCCCGGTGCCGCGTCGCCGCAGCGGTTTCCAAAGGAACGCGTCTTGGACATAGCCGAAGCCGGCTCCCGCGACGAGGCCGCCGATGATCCCGAGCCAGAGGGGAACCCCGATGCTGCTGAGGGAAAAGACGACGACGGCGCCGATCGTCACCATCTCGCCGTGGGCGAAGTTCGTGAGGCCGGTGGTGCCGAAGATGAGGGAGAGGCCGACGGCGGAGAGCGCGAGCAGGAGTCCGAAGCTCAGTCCCGCGACGAGCCTGTTGAGCAGGCTCCCGAGGAAGCTCACCTGATGCACGGTGATGCCCGCGCCGAACGCGAAGATCGTGCTCACGTTGGAGGTCTGGTTGAACGTGACGGTGCGCGGGTTGTCCTGCCCGTCCGCGAGCTTGACGCCCGAGGGAAGGGTCGACTCGTCGAGGGTCAGCTGGTAGCTGCCCTGGCTTGGCACCGAGATGCTCCATGCCCCGTTCGCGGAGGATGTGGTGCTGCCCTCGAAGCCGCCGCCCTTCGCCGTGATCTTCACGCCCGAGAGCGGCTGACCGTTGTTGCGCAGGAACCCTGAGATGGTGTTCTGGAATTGCGACTGCGACGCGCTCCCGCTGGGGGAGGGCGACGGCGGGGTGGTCGCCTCGGCTGCGGGCGCGAACGCCAGGAGCAGCCCCACCAGAAGGGCCACGAGGACCCCTCCCGCCGAAAACGCTCGCCTCAGCCGCGAGGGGTGGGCGGCTAATGCTCGTCTATACACGATGTGGACCTCCGTGGTTCCGGGGCCAGGCTGGCGACTTGCCAGCGATGCGGTCTGACCGCAGGCAGGATGCACGGTGCGACTGTGACGCATCTCACCTGCTGGAAGGTCATGTTACCCGCGAGAAGCCGACCAGCAGTGGGGCGGGAACCCACCGCAGGTTGAGATCCGGTAACGACTTGCTCACATCGTCGGCTGGGAGGCTTCAGGAGCAGCCTGCGAAGGTCCGTGGTGGAACTTCGGCGTCTCGGCGCTCGTGCTCTTGATAGCGTTTCTCGTGAAGCGCCACTCGCACACCTCACACGCGCACCCTACGAGTACAGGAGTCTTCCATGGCTTTCGGTGGCAACCCCGTGTTCCGGGGAAAGAACTTCAAGGGGGCCGTCTCGACCGCCCCGCCCATCCCGCGTTCGCCCTACGGGCAGCCGGCCATGAGCGCCGAGCAGCTCGACGAGCTGTACCGCGCACCGGCCGCGGGACCAGCGCAGATGGGACGCGTCACGTACGACGACGTCATCGTCAAGACCCTCGCGTGCCTTGGCGCCGTGATCGTCGGCGCGGCCGTCACGCTTGCCCTGCCGCTGGGGGCGGCGCTCGGGCTCATGGTCCTCGGGGCAATCGGCGGCTTCGTGCTCGCGCTCGTCAACACATTCAAGCGTGAGCCGGTCCCGGCACTCATCCTCGCGTATGCCGCCCTCGAGGGCCTGTTCCTCGGCGGCCTGACCCGAATCCTCGACGCGGCCGCTCCGGGCATTGGCCTCCAGGCGGTCCTCGGCACGTTCGCGGTCGCGGGCGTGACCCTGTTCCTCTACAAGAGCGGTCGGGTTCGCGCGACCCCCGGCCTGATGAGGTTCTTCCTCATCGCGATGCTCGGCTACCTCGCGTTCAGCATCGTCAACCTGTTCGTCATGTTCCTCGCCCCGCAGACCGGGGCGTGGGGGCTCCGGAGCAGCGTGCACATCTTCGGCATTCCTCTCGGAGTCATCGTGGGGCTCGTGGCGGTGGTCCTCGCGGCCATTTCGCTCATCCTCGACTTCGACAGCATCGAGAAGGCCGTCCGGGCGGGGGCTCCGAGGAGCGTCTCGTGGACCGCCGCGTTCGGTCTCACGGTCACGCTCGTGTGGCTCTACACGGAGATCCTGCGGCTCCTCGCGATCTTCAACAGCAACGACTAGCGCCGCGGTCGTCGACGAGAGCGGCCCGGGCGTCGTTCGTGGGAGGCGTTGGCCCGGCGTTGCGCGCGGCAGG
>NZ_JBKZWT010000029.1:0-24119 GCF_047759905.1 Sinomonas sp. G460-2
CTTGACCTGGTCCTTCATGAGGTGGATGAGCCAGTTGTCCTTCGCGCCGCCAAGCCCGCCCTCGGTGCGGATGAGCGCGATCCGCACGGGCTTCCCGCCCTCGACGTTCGCGAGCCCGCCGCCGGGCCCACCCGTGAGGATGACGATGATCTCCTTGTCCTCGCGCCACTTCTCGACCTCGTACGTGCCCGTGTCCCACACGGACATCTCTCCGGCGCCGTATTCGCCCCGCGGGATCGTGCCGGAGAACGTGAGGTATTCGAGGGGGTGGTCCTCGGTGTGCACGGCAAGGTGGTTGCGGCCTGGATCTGTGGGGATGCCCCGCGGGAGCGCGAATGAGGCGAGCACGCCCTCATGCTCGAGCCGCAGGTCCCAGTGCAGGCGCCTAGCGTGGTGCTCGTGGATCACGAACGCGTTCCCCTCGCCCGGGACCGGTGCCTCCATCGGGACGGGCTCGGGCGTCGCCGAGGCGTCGCGCTTGGCTCGATAGGACGCGAGGCGGTCGTGGGCGGCCTCGGTGCCGGCGCTCGCCGTCGAGGAAGCGGACGACGGCGGCGGAGGCCTCCCGTCGTCATGCTCACCTCCCCGCCCGCGACCGCCCGAACGCCCGTGCCCGCCCGCGCCGTCGTGCGCGATGCTGTCCGGGAGGACGGGCGCGAAAAGGTCCCCAAACTTCTCGAGCCGCGCCGGCATCTCGTCGTAGCGCACGTGTGCCAGATCGGGCGACGCGATCTCCTCCCACGTGCGGGGCGCCGCGACCATGGGCTGGGACCGACCGCGCAGCGAGTAGGGGGCGATCGTGGTCTTCTGCCCGCTGTTCTGGCTCCAGTCCACGAGGACGCGGCCCTCGCGCAGCGTCTTCTTCTGGTCGCTCACCACGAGGTCGGGGTGGTCCGCGGCCAGTGAGCGCGCGAGCTCATGCGCCACCGAGGATACCTGCTCCCACGACTGCTTGAGGTCGAGCTTAGCGTACAGGTGGATGCCCTTGCTCCCGCTCGTCACGGGCACGGAGACAAGGCCCATGTCGTCGAGGATCGGCTTGATGAGCTGGGCCACCTCGACGCACTCGGGCAGCCCCGCGCCCGGCCCGGGGTCGAGGTCCAGGACGAGCCGGTCGGGGTGCATCATGCGGCCCTGTTCGTCGACGCGCCACTGCGGCACGTGGAGTTCGAGGGACGCGATCTGGCCGAGCCAGATGAGGGTCGGCAGGTCGTTGATGAGGGGGTAGGTGTTGGTCGAGTGGCGGTGCTCAAGCGTGACGCGCTTGACCCATCTCGGCGTCGACGCGTCGAGGTTCTTCTGGAAGAACACCTGGCCGGGTTCGTCGGGCGTTCCGACGCCATGGACCCAGCGTTTGCGGGTCGCGGGGCGGTCGCGGACGGCCGGGATCATCGCGGGCGCGACGGCGCGCAGGTATTCGAGGATCTCGCCCTTGGTCGTGCCGGTGTCGGGGTACAGGACCTTGTCCAGGTTGGAGAGGCTGAGCTCGCGGCCTTCGACGGCGACCATCGCGCGTTTTGGTGCCATGGCGTCACCCTGTCACGGGAAGGGGCGGACGTGAAGGGGGGCGCTCGGGTCGGGTGCTCGAGATGTCGATCCGGGCCCTTGCCGTGAGACATAGATGGGTGTAGATATTTACGTGTGTCGATGGATCTCGGGTTGACCCCTGTGCAGGCGGTCGCGTGCTGCTCTCCGCTCTCGCGGGAGCCATTGTCGGAGGAACTGGCCGAGCAGGTCTCTCTCGTGCTGAAGGCCCTAGGCGACCCTGTTCGGCTTCGCCTCATGTCCCTTGTCGCCTCACATGAGGGTGGCGAGGCGTGCGTGTGCGACCTGAACGACGCGTTCGATCTCTCCCAACCGACCATCAGCCACCACCTCAAGGTGCTGCACGAGGTGGGGCTGCTCGAGCGGGAGAAGCGCGGGGTCTGGGTCTACTACCGGGCCCGGATCGAGGCCCTGGGGAACCTCGCCTCGATGATCGGCGGGACGGCGAAGTGAGCCTGTTGCTTCGGCGCGTGGTCGCCGAGCTGGTCGGGACGGCGTTCCTCGTGATCGCGGTGGTCGGCTCGGGCATCATGGCCTCGAGGCTCTCCCCTTCGGACACGGGTCTGGCGCTGCTGGAGAACAGCCTCGCGACCGGCGCCGCGCTCGCGGCGCTCATCCTCGCGCTCCAGCCGGTCTCGGCCTCGTTCAACCCGGTCGTGACCCTCGTCGAGAGGGCTCTGGGCCTCCTGGACTGGAGCACTGCCGGGGCCCTGATCGTCGCGCAGTTCGTTGGCGGGGTGGCCGGGACCGTGGTCGCGAACGCGATGTTCGGCCTCGACGCCGTTGCGTTGTCCACGCACCCCCGCACCGGCCCGGGGCTGTGGCTGGGCGAGATCGTGGCCACGGTCGGGCTGCTCCTAGTCGTGTTCGGCACGGTCCGCTCCGGCCGCGCAGACCGGGTGGCCTTCGCCGTGGGCGGCTATATCGCCGCGGCGTACTGGTTCACGAGCTCGACCAGCTTTGCCAACCCCGCCGTGACCTTGGCCCGCACCATCACGGACACGTTCGCCGGGATCGCCCCGGCCTCCGCGCCCGCGTTCATGCTGGCCCAGCTGATGGGCGGCGTATTGGGCTTCATCCTCGTCCGTCTGCTCTATCCCGCTGTTGCCAAGGCCCCCGCTGTTGCCGGTGCCGCATCTAGTTCCGATCGAAAGGCCATCCTGTGAGCGAGAAGCCGTCCGTCCTGTTCGTCTGCGTCCACAACGCCGGCCGGTCCCAGATGGCCGCCGCCTACCTGAACCATCTCTCGGGCGGGCGCATCGAGGTTCGCTCCGCCGGCTCCGAGCCCGCCGATCGCGTCAACCCGGCCGCCGTCGAGGCGATGCTCGAGGAGGGCATCGACATCCGCGCCGAGACACCCAAGCTCCTCACGACCGAGGCCGTGAAGGCCTCCGACGTCGTCATCACGATGGGCTGCGGCGACACCTGCCCCATCTTCCCCGGCAAGCGCTACGAGGACTGGGAGCTCGAAGACCCCGCGGGCAAGCGCGTCGCGGCCGTCCGCCCGATCCGCGACGAGATCAAGTCCCGGATCGAGGGCCTTATCGACGAGCTGTTGCCCTCGGGGGTCTGAGGCGAGGGGCTAACTCGGTGCTGCGAGAACCAGGAGGGAGGTGGCGGAATGAGCACAGGATGCTGCGACGACGGCTGCTGCTGCGACGAGACCGAATGCTGCTGATCGCGCTGGAATCATGTATGGCCGTCTAGCTTGACTTCGACCGGCGCACCCAGATGGTGAATGAGCCCACTCCTAGCGTGGATGCCAGAACCACAGTCGGCACCCATAGCAGCCACGATTCGGCCGGAAGGGGAGCGTTGGGATTGAAACCCGACCAATAGTTGAAGACGCTTCTCCCAATTGTCGCCATAAGATTCCTCGGATCGCCCCCACCCACAAAGGGAAGGATCATGAGTACCAGGACGCACGCCAAAGACGGCAGTAGTAACATTCGGGAGGCGGCCCCAACGAAGAGCCCAATCAGGCAAAAGGAGGTGGCGACCAAGACAGAGAATGTTGCCTGAAGGACAGGATTCGATGATGCTGGTGAATATTCAACAAAGTACGGGAAATTTTCTGAGCCAGCAGGCTTCATGAATACTCTCATCATGATTGCCAGCCCGGACAGTATTGCCGTGCTCAAAGGTACGGCCACCATGGGGACAGTCACTGACGTAGCGACCTTCCCGATGAAGACTGCCTTGGATCCCTCGAGTTCGAGTCGCTGGCTCAACAGTCCCTGCCTAAGATCGGCGACGGCGAGTGAGCATCCGTAGATGAAGAAGATGGCCGGGAAGAAGATAAAGGTGGCCATCTCGAGACTGGAACCCACAACAAACCGAGGTTCCATCGCGCGGAGAGCATTGAATGCAGCCTCGTAGTCGTACCGCAGCGGATTGTCGATGAAACTCCGCGGCCCTTCGCGGACGATATTTACGGGGGCGGACATGGCTGCCTGGAGTGTTATCCCGTTGTGTTCTGCCTGATCCTTTGTCGCGAGGTAACGGTCAATTCGTGCGGGAACGTTGGCGGCGGCGCCAACCAAGCCCAGGCAACTGCTAACGAGGACAGCGGCCGATAGAGTGGCCATGCCTCGTCCCCAAAGCTGGTACCGGAGTTCAGTCCTGACCGAACGAAAGATGCTTCGCATAGAAATGATCCAACCCTCCGGAGTGTTCAGTATTCCAATCGGCGGTCACATCGATCATGCGGCGGTCCTTTACCAAGAAGACTCGATCGGGCAGTGCCTCAAAGAAATCCAATTGATGCCCAGTCGCGATAACGCTGCGAGACTTGGCTGCTTCGGCGATAGCTCCGGAAAGCCGCTTTAGGCTGATGTAGTCGAGTCCGACTGCCGGTTCGTCCAAGATAAGACATGGTGCGGACGTCATGAAGGCGACAGTGAGCGAAACCCTCTTCCTCTGCCCGAAGGAAAGCTTTCGAGCCTTCTTCCTAAGTAGTTCATCTGAAGCAAAGATTTTTGAGTTTGAACTGTTGGTAGTAACGTCCCGCATTCTCATATCAAGCGAAGCGCTAAGATTTTGATACCCTGTGAGGTTCTTGTGCAATGGCGAATCTTCAAACGCCACGAAGACCCGTCCCTCCGGCTGCCCCCCGTTCCAGGAAATCTGGCCGTCATACCTCTGAAGGCCTGCAAGACACCTGAAGAGCGTTGATTTGCCGGTACCATTTGCTCCCAGAACCAAGCTCGTGCCAACGGTGGGGAATGAGAAAGAGACGTCTTCTATGAGCCGCTTTCCGGAGATCGATATGGTGACGTTTTTGGCTTCCAGCATGATCAAACCTCATCAACCGTGCGGTGGAGGATCTGCGCCCCTAGCGCAGTTAGCACGACGCTCCTACCGCCACGCGTTCCATGCGCCGTCGCCGTAGACGTCTGCGAACTGGGTGAGCGTCTGATGAGTAGCATTCCAGTAACCCCAGGGGGTTGGAACTCCGACACCCATGTCGGTTTGGGCCCGCCAGCTGTGCTTCCAACCATCCGTGTACGTCCGGTTGATACCCAGTGCCTGCACAGTGTTGAAGCCGGCCGCTCCGACTCTCTGCCACCCTGAACTGTCAACAACCCTTGTCCAGTCAAAGTAAAAATCGACGTTCATTTCGGAAAACAGTGCCCAGTCAACTGTTCCGGCGGTCATGAGCGTTGCGCGTCGGAAAGCGACTGCGTTTGCCGATGCGGTCAGCATCGAGTTGGTTGTGGACGCGCTCGCTGGTCGCGGGGCTGGTTTTTCGTAAACCGACTGCGGCCTGTTGATATCCGAGATGAGTTGATTTGCTCCGCTAACCGAATCGCGATAGGAGTCCGTCTCCGATGCCAACGCGCTTGGGGCTGAAATGGCCACGAGTCCCATCGAGACCATAATTGACAAGGCGGTCTTGAACGTTCTTTTCATATTTCCCCCATAAGATGGTCAGCCGACGCTGATTTGTGTGCGAGTGAATGGAGTCTAATGCGAGATCGGCTGGCATTGCAACGACAGCCAATACGGATTTTAGGGACGGCCGGAATACTGAGTTTTGACGCGCCACCACTGAGTTTGAACAATTTTTCCCCGCACATTACGGATAGACCGGTTTCGATCCGGTTTCTGGCCTCAGTGGTGGCGGCGAATCTCCGATTCGCTGCCCCGAAGACCCGCGAGCGTCGCCGCGAGCCGAGCGAGCGCGCTCGAGTACGCGTGCTGGGGCGGAGTCGCGTAGCCAATGACGAGTGCGGGCGGGCCCGCGTGGCCTGGGGCCGCGTAGCGACGCATCCCCTCGACCGCGAGGCCCCGCGCCGCGGCGACCCGCTCGAGGCCGCTCTCGTCGCTTCCTTCGGGAAGCTCAAGCACCGTGTGAAGCCCGGCGGCGAGTCCCGACGTCGTCAGTTCGGGTGTCGCGCGCTTTAGCGTGTCGAGGAGTCGCTCGAGCCGCCGCCGGTACGCGAGGCGGCTCCGCCGCACGTGCTTGTCGTAGGCACCCGTGCGGATGAGCTCGGCAAGTGTGAGCTGGTCGAGAGCCGAGGTCTGCACCGCGACGGCGGCGAGCCGTTCGGTCACGGGCCGTACGAGCTCCTGCGGGAGGACCATCCACCCGAGCCGAACTCCGGGCGCGAGGGTCTTGCTCGCCGTGCCCAAGTAGGCAACGTGCTCGGGCGCGAGCGCCTGGACGGCGCCGACGGGCCTGCGGTCGTAGCGGAACTCGCCGTCGTAGTCGTCCTCGAGGATCAGGGCGCCGGAACTCGCGGCCCAGCGGGTGAACTCGGCCCTCCGTTCGGGGTCCAGCGCGACCCCGCGGGGGAATTGGTGCGCTGGGGTCAGAAGCACGGCGTCGAGCGCGCTCAGACCGGCGGGGGTCGCGCCGCTGCCGTCCACGGGAAGGACCGAGGGGGCCAGGCCGCACTGGCCCAGCAAGTCCCGGTGCTGTCGGTGACCGTGGGACTCGACCCCGACCCGCCTCGCACCTCGCGCGTGGAGCACTGAGCCAAGGAGCCACAGGCCCTGGGTGAAGCCCGAGCAGACCACCACCCGTTCGGGCGTGACGCGCACGCCGCGCGCTCGGGACAGGTAGGCGGCGAGGGCGCATCTCAGGACGGGCAGTCCCTGCGGATCCCCGTAGCCGAAGGCCTCGGATGGTGCTGCGTTGACCGCGGCGCGCGCCGCCGCGAGCCACGCGGGGCGGGGGAAGGACCCGACGTCGGGATAGCCGGGCCGGAGGTCGTACGGGAGCCGCTTCGACGCCGTCGTCTGCTCGCGTGCGCTCTCGATGACCGGCCCCGGCGCGGCCACGCGCGTCCCCGAGCCTTGCCGCGCCACGAGCCAGCCTTCCGCGACGAGCTGCCCGTAGGCCTCGGAGACTGTGTTCCGAGCGATGCCGAGGTCCGCGGCGAGAGCCCTGGTCGGCGGGAGGAGCGATCCGGCGGCCAGGCGACCGCTCTGGATGGCGGCGCGCAGGGACTCCTCGAGCCCGGTTCGAACGCGAGGACCCTGGAGATCGAGATGCAGATCCAGCCCGAAATTGGCCCAATGATCTGTCATAGAAATGGATCTTACTCCTGGTCCTTTCAGGCCATAGCGTTCTGTCCATGACAACTGACGCAATTCCCGTTCGGCTCGACCTCGACACCCACGCCGCGATCTTCAGCAAGGCCATGAACCAGCTAGACCACGCCGCCACGCGCGAATTGGACCGCGTGGACTTCGACGCGAGGCTCCGCGAGCTCGTGCGCCTCCGGGCGTCCCAACTCAACGGCTGCGTGTACTGCGTCAACATGCACAGCCGCGACGCGGTCGCGGTCGGCGAGAGCACCCAGCGACTCTTCGCCCTCCCGGTCTGGCGCGAGTCGCCGTTCTTCACGGCGCGCGAGCGCGCGGCCCTCGCGTTCACCGAGTCGGTCACGCGGGCCAGCGAGACGCACGTGCCAGCCGCGGATTACGACGACGTCGCCGCTCACTTCACGCCGGACGAGATCGGGGCCCTGCTCTCCCTCATCGTCACGATCAACGCGTGGAACGCGCTCGGCGTCGCGTCGCGGGCCTGGGAGCCGGAGTCAGAAGCGGCGGTCCTGTGAGTACCGCTGGGGCGGGACGGACGACGGCGGTAAGCGCCCAGGCGCGGAGCGTCGCCGCGGGTGCGCGGCTGGCGCGCTTCGACCATCTCGACGAGGCATACTCCCGGCTTCACCGCTGGGGGCCGGAATTCGGGGAAGAAGGCAGCGAGAACGGCCTCGCCAATCACGCGCCCATGGCCGCGGAGATCCTGTGCCGCCGGGGCCTCGGCGATCGGGTGGAGCCTTGGCTCGACCGCTACGTGGCGCGGCTTGAAGAGCTCCCTCGCGAGAGCGAGCCGATCACGTGCGAGACGTGGCGGGCGGCGATGGGAAAGCGCGCCCGCATCGGAGACTGGGCGGCGTACTTCGACCGTGCCGTCCGCGAGGCGTCGTGGCACGAGGTCCTCGTGGATTGGTGGCCGCGACTCCTCCCTGCGATTGCTTCGGGGGCCACCCATGGGCTCATCCGGACGGGCCACGCGGTCCGCAACATCGTCGAGGGCAACCGTTCCGAGGCCGCTGTCCACGAACTGTCCAACGCTTTGGGCTACTGGGCCGCCAGAGCGATCTACGTGCCCGGGGTCGCGGCGCCTGCTGGCGAACTCGACGCCGACGCAGCCCTCGCCGGACTCCCACGCTTGCCCAATCAGAGCGGGGTGATCCGAGACAGGTTCTCGCGGCTCGCCGGGCTCGCGTCGTGGACTCCCGCGGTCGCATCGCTGCGCCCGCCCGGAAGTGCGGACGAGGTTCCGGCCGCGCTCCTGGACCTGACTGCGGCGGGGGTGCGACAGTACGCGACGCACGGCCACGCGAGTCCGGTCCTGCTAGTCCACGGGGCTACCGCGCCCCACGCCATGCAGCAGGTACTCCCCGTGCTTCCACGCGAGCTGTGGGCGCCGAGCCTCGCCGCGACGTGGGCCGCTTGCGCGGCGCTCACGGTTGCTTATGCGCCGGCACACGGCCGAACAGTCGAAGTCCCGGATGGCCTTGAGCCCGAGGAGCTCATGGATCGCGCGGCTCGGCACGGGGACGAACACGTGATCAAGCTGACGGACGCCGTCCTGGACACCTACGCGAGCACCGGGGATCCGCTCATGCTCGCCGCCGCGACGGCCTGCGCCGAGCGCATCGCGCCCGCGGGATGAATCCTCCGCGGTGAGCCAATGCGCCCAACCATCGCGTCGGCAAAGAGGTGAAGACAAACCGCCGCCCGCGTCGCCGAGGGGATAGCGGCAACGCGGGCGGCGGTGGATTGTGGCTAGGGACTACTTCTTGAACGCATCCTTGATGTCGTCGACCGCGTCCTTGACCTTCTCACCAGCCTGCTTGAGGCCTGCCGACGTCTGATCCGCCTGGCCCTCTGCCTCGAGCCTCGGATTGTCAGTTGCCTGACCGGCGGCTTCCTTGGCCTTGCCGCCCAGTTCCTCAGCCTTGTTGCTGATCTTGTCGCCTGCACCCATGCTGTCCTCCGTTCCGGCGGGCTAGCGGCCCACCTCCGCTGTCGGAACGGCTCGGGCCGAATAGCCCGGGCCAGCGCTCTGGGGTAAGCGCTACGCTCCATCCTCCGCACCGCGGCTGGTGGGATTCAAGCTGAGGAGGCCCCGTCGCGGTCGATTCCGCAGACTGCGAACGGCGGTTTAGAAACTGGAAAGTGGGTAAGGCCGTGCCCGCTGTACCCTCACCTCATGGACAGCATTGACCTCTTGCTGACCCTCGCGAGCGGCATCGCGTGGACCATCGTCTACATCGAAGCGATCCGCATCGGGTTCGTGCAGCGGACGTATGCCATACCGGTTGCGGCGCTCATGCTCAACGTTGCGTGGGAGGGGTTGTACACGATCGTGGACCTCTCCGGGGCAGGGGGCGTGCAGGCTTACGTGAACCTCGTGTGGGCGTGCGCCGATCTCGCGATCCTCTTCACGTTCTTCCGCTTCGGATTCGCCGAATTCTCCGACCGCGTGGGCCGCGGCACGTTTGCCGTGGGAGCCGTAGGACTGCTGGCGGTCTCCATCGTGGTGCAGTTGCTGTTCCTGGGCGAGTTCGGTGAGCGACAAGGCGCGGCGTACTCCGCTTTCCTGCAGAACCTGCTCATGTCCGGGCTCTTCATCGCCATGTTCTCTGCCCGTCGCGGCTCGCGCGGTCAAAGCCTCACGATCGGGATCGCGAAATGGCTCGGCACCCTCGCCCCGACCATCCAGTTCGGCCTGCTCTCGAACTGGGCCTTCGTGTCCGGTATCGGCCTCCTGTGCTCGGTGCTCGACCTGACCTACATCGGCCTGCTGTTCCGCGCTCGCGCGCTTCGCGCGCTGCCAGCCACCCGACCCCCGGGAGCTGCCGCCCGCCGTCGTCCGCCGTTGTCCGCCGCGAATTAGCCCAAAGGTTGCTCGCCAAAGCCCGTATTCCGGTGTTCACTGGGTTTCATGCGGTCTATCTGGAAGGGCGCCATCAGCTTTGGCCTCGTGAGCGTGCCCGTGAAGGTGTACAGCGCCACCGAGGACCACGACCTCAAGCTCCACCAGGTCCACGACAAGGACAGGGGTCGGATCCGCTACCAGCGGCGGTGCGAGGTGTGCGGCGAGGTCGTCGAGTACGCGGACATTGACAAGGCGTACGAGGAGGGCGGCCAGACCGTGGTCCTCACGGACGACGACCTCGAGGCGCTCCCGGTGGAGCGGAGCCGGGAGATCGAGGTGGTCGAGTTCGTGCCGGACGCGCAGATCGACCCGATGCTGTTCGAGAAGAGCTACTTCCTCGAGCCGGAGAAGGTCGGCGTCAAGCCGTACCACCTCCTGAGGCAGACCCTCGAGCAGACGGAGCTGACCGCCGTCGTCAAATTCTCGCTCCGGCAGAAGCAGCGCCTCGGCGCGCTGCGGGTGCGCGGCAACGTTATGGTGCTCCAGGCCATGCTGTGGCGGGACGAGGTGCGCGAGGCCGAGTTCCCGATCCTCGACGAGGACGTCAAGTTCTCGGACAAGGAGCTCAAGATGTCGTCCTCGCTCGTCGAGAGCCTCTCCACCGACTTCGCGCCGGAGGAGTTCACCGACGAATATCAGCTGCAGCTGCGCCAGCTTGTCGAGGCGAAGCTCGAGCAGGGCGATTCCATCGACACCGAGGCCACCTTCGGAGTGCCCGCAGCGGAGGAGGGCGAGGGCGGCGGAGCCGAAGTCCTCGACCTCATGGAGGCCCTGCGCCGCAGCGTCGAGAATCGCCGGAAGGCGGCCGCGGGCGGTGCGGACGACGGCGGCAAGGCAGCTCGCGGGGCCGGCTGAACCGATGCGTCGGGTCGCCCCGGGCGCGCTCGCGCTGCTGTGGGTGGCCGCTGCGCTTGGCCTCTTCCACGCAGCGTGGAGCGCGTATTGGGCCGCGGGCGGCACGGTCATGGCCGATTCGGTCGGGACGTGGGCCACGGACTGGGCCCGCTCGGCGCCGGGGGTGGCGAGCCTCGCGTTGTGGGGCATCGCCGCGGTCAAGGTAGCCGCGGCTGTTGTGCCCCTGCTCTCCGAGCTGGGGCGCGTGCCTGGGCGGCGGCTTTGGCGGGTTGTTTCGTGGGTCGGCGGGGCCGGGCTGCTTCTCTATGGCGGGCTGAACGTCGTGGCCGGCGCGGGCGTGCTCACCGGGGTGATCCAGGCGAGCGGCGTCGAGTACGGCGCCCTCCGGGCGCACGTTTTCCTGTGGGATCCCGCCTTTGCGCTGTGGGGCGCCGCGCTGTGTGCGGCGCTCGTGCTCACCCGCCGCACTAACCCGCAGCGGGCGGCGAGCCCTTGAGCAGCTCGGCGAGGCTTGTAGCGCGGCGGCCGGTGAGGCGTTCGACGTCGTCCGTCACCTCGGCGAGTTCGCCGCCCGCGATCGCGGTGTAGGTGGAGACCCAGGCGTCGTACTGCCACTGCGGTGCGGGCCAGCGCTTCCGGGACTCGTAGGCCTCGGCGATGGTCTCGTGGTGGAAGGTCACGGTGCGGCCGCGGGCCTGTGTGATGACGGCGGCCGCTTCCGTGAGCGTGAGGGCCTCGGGCCCGGTGAGCGTGTAGGTCGCGTTGGCGTGCCGCCCCGGGTTCTTCAGGATCGCGGCCGCCGAGTGGGCGACGTCGGCCTGCGCCACCGCGGCGACCCTTCCGTCCCCGGCCGGTCCCCGGATGACGCCGTCCTCGCCCGCGAAGTACTCGAAGTAGTCGAGGTAGAGGCAGTCGCGCAGGAACGTGTAGGTCAGGCCAGCCGCCTCGATGTATTCCTCGGTCGCGTGGTGGTCGCGGGCCAGCGTGAAGATCGCGTCCGGCGCGGCGCCCATGAAGGACGTGTAGACGACGTGCCGAACGCCCGCCGCTCTGGCCGCGTCGATGAACGCCTTGTGTTCGGCGACGCGGTGCTCGTTCTCGCGGCCCGAGACCATGAACAGCGTCTCGACGCCGGCGAGCGAGGGCCCGCTCACGGTCGGGTCGCCATAGTCGCAGGGAAGGACGACGGCGCCCGGCAGCTCGGGTGCCTGCGCCGGGTTCCGCGCGAGGAGGCGCAGTTCCAGCCCGGCTTCGGCGAGTTGGCGCGCGACCTCGCGGCCGACAACTCCGGTGACGCCTGTGATCGCGAGCGGGGGAGCGGCGGTGGTCATGGGTGGATGGTACGCCGCGGTAACCATGGTGCGCGTGCCCTATTTTGCGTTTTCCCACGTGGGTCTACAGTGTGCGCATGAGTGAGGCGCGCGATAACTCTCCCGACTCCGCCGACAAGGAAGAACCCGTGGAGTACCCGGCCAAGCAGGAGGCCTCCGGCCCCGGCGACTCGGGCGACGAAGCCAATGCCCTCCGGTTCACCGAGGAGGAGCAACTCATTCATGAGCAGATCCGCCGACATCGCGAGGAGCGCGAGCGGCGGGAGCGGCTGGAGCGGGAGCGGCAGGAGAAGCAGGGCTAGGGCCCAGTCGCGCAACCTAGCACTCCTTGTGGGATGACGTCCTGGGGGCGAGGCGCAGCGGCATTGTCGGATTGACCTGGTAGCCTGGACCAACAATGTCCGCGCAGGAGGTATGTGTGATCCCGGTCGTCGACGTCTTTGCTGGCCCAGGCGGTCTCAATGAAGGCTTCTCGAAGGTGCTCCGCGATGGTCGGCCCGTGTTCCAAACGGTTCTGTCCATCGAGATGGAGAGCTCGGCGGTCAAGACACTTCGCTTCAGAAGTGCCATGCGGCACCTTCGCGCCACGGGAAGTACGGCTGGCCTGGACGATTTTCTGCACAAGAAGATCTCCATGGCCGAGTTGGAAACCGATGCTGAATACAAGATCGCAGCCAAGAAGGCTTACGAAGAAGTACGGCAATTTACGCTGAGCGAAGAAACGCGGGCAGAGTCCGATGAGATGATCCGCAAGTCTTTGGAAGCATATCCCGAGCAGCCGTGGGTTCTAATAGGTGGCCCGCCGTGCCAAGCATATTCTCTGGCTGGACGATCAAGAAGGGTTCATGACAAGGACTTTCAAGACGACCACAAGCACTTTCTCTACCGTGAATATCTGAACATCATTGTCAAGCACCGCCCTGCCATCTTCGTGATGGAGAACGTCAAAGGCCTGCTGTCTTCGATTAATCGAGGGGAGAGGATGGTCGAGCGGATAAAATCTGATCTTGGAAGGCCTTCGGAGGACCTTGAGTACGATTTGCACTCGATGGTGGTGGCAAAGAGTGATAAGCCCGATTTGGGTGCGGCAGACTTCATTATTCGAGCTGAAGAGTATGGAATTCCCCAGAAACGGCACAGGATAATTATCGTCGGTATACGAAAGGGATTAGGGCTGCCATCGCCGGTGACTCTGCAGCAGGCCGGCAGAATCACCGTCGAAGATGCATTGTCAGGTATTCCCGAACTTAGGTCCGGTCTCTCTCGTCTCCACGATCCGGACGGTCAGGAATGGCACTCATTGCGGCAATCCGTGGCGGCGGCTGCTGGGGCACATTGGCCAGCTGGACATCGGAACAGCCTCGAAACCGAGACCTCTCGACGCCCTACGCCTGTTGACATGAACGGTGTTCCAAGCTCAGTGCAGAAGTATTATGAATTTGTCCGTCCTGAGTCTCTCCTGACGCTTCCGACTTGGAACCATGCAGCTCGTCGGCATATGCGGACTGACCTCGTGCGTTACGGCTTGCTAAGCGCCAAGGCTCTGAAGGATGGTCGGAGTCCAAAGGTACGAGACCTAGATAGGGCGTACTGGCCGGAGCATAGAAACATTTCAGACAAGGTTGTTCCATTTGAGGACCGGTTTCGCGTCCAGGTATGGGGAGAACCGTCCACTACGGTCGTATCTCACATCGCCAAGGACGGGCATTACTACATCCATCCCGACCCCACGCAGATGCGAAGCCTGACTGTTCGGGAAGCCGCTAGATTGCAGACATTCCCTGATGACTACATCTTCTTGGGAAACCGGACTCAGCAGTTCACTCAGGTAGGCAATGCGGTTCCGCCGCTCCTCGCGAAAAAAATTGGAGAGCGCATCGCGGATGTCATTCGGGGCGATTGAGCGCAGCCGAACTCTCATCGAACACCTGGTCTACGAACTCATCAAGCTGGTCCTGAGCCATCCCGTGGACATGTGTGACTGCAAGCCGACGTCCGAGACGCTTCATCACCACTCGTAGAAGGTCGTCACGACTATTCCCAGACATGTCGGCCAGAAGTCTCCGCGAAACAGATCGAGCAAGCGGGGGATATCCAGAAATTCTAGGTCTTTCAACTAGTTGGACGACCTGGTCTTCCCCTAAATGTTTCACGGCTTCGGGGCCCAAAAGGTGCGATCGCCACCAAAGGCGTCCGAATGCCGTTCTTTGAAACTGGAACAGACGATCAGGGCTTACGTTCCAGCCGTCTTCATGCCAAGTACCCCAGCGCCACACCAAAATGTCGGCAAGAACTCTGAGGTTTAGGAAGTTCCAAACATCATTGCTGGCTGCGTCGGCGGGCAAGATTTCCATCTCTTCATAAATCAGGTATGCGACTTCGCGGTCGAAATCAATGTTCTTGCGGCCCCGAGAGGCGACCGGATATCCGTACTGCCGAGCACGCTCGATTACACCTGTGCGTATACCGGCAAGCGTTGACGCATCGGCCCTGTGCATTGCTGTAGGATAGTAGACCGCATCGGAGCATTGAATAGTCCCCATTCGGGCCTCTAGAGCCTCCAGCGGATCCCGTCTCATCGTGGCCCATTCTTGTGTGGCACGCATCGAATCGAGTTGGGGATAACATTGCAAATCAGCCATTTTTAGGTCTCTCAGACGTCAAGGATTGGAGCTCCGCCTCAACTCGCCCGGCGTCTTCACGGTAGGCTGCTCGTAGTTTCTCCGTTGAGTCGCTAAGGAGCTGGACGATGCTTGATAGGGTCTCTCCTAAAGACCCTTCTGGATACGATATTTCAAGGCTCAGGTCCTCGGCTTGCATCGCTTCTCGAAGGAGCTGGCGAGAGAAGTCGATCCCCAAAAATTCGGTCCACGAGAGATTCACTTCTTCGTCCGGCGACCGGAGCAGGCTTTGAATGCGCGGGTTGTCAGTGTTGAGCCAGAGCCATAACGCTGAATTTACAGGAGCCTCGAGGTCTCGGTTGATTACATTCAGCCACCAGAGTGCGCCCGAAGAGCCTTTCACCCCCTGCTCACTGAATGAGACTGGCAAGATGGGGACCTGATTTCCTTCTTCCTCCAGACGGATCAAATGATCGGTTGTGAAGATTAGATGACCTGGCCGGTGGGGCGCGAAAGGATGCCCCGGGGTGACCACTCCATGGTCAACAACAAGGGCAAGTTCGAGCCTGACAGTTCCCCGGACTGTGTCGCCGGAGACTTCGAGATGCAGGTCCTGATTGCCGTTTTCGACCGGGAAGGCTCGACCCGCGAGGACTAGGGGGCAGCCGGATGAGCGTGCCGACAATCGCCAAGCGAGTGTTACTTGAGGGTCGAGGTGGAGTTCGTGGCGGAGTTTCGCGAGATCTAGCTTGACCGAGCAGGAAACGAAGAGATGTTGATAATAATTCCACGACGGAAGTTCCTGATCAGTTGTTATCTCTTCGCTGTCGATGAATAGTCTCCAGCCTATATCCGTGACTTGTGATTCATCGGCGACTAGATGCCCTAAAGTGACGCTGCGCATTAGTCCATCTCCTCAAGGGCCAGATCGACGGAAACAGCACATTCCCGAGGCAAACTGAAAACCGCAGTGAACTGCAGGTCTGACGGCGTCACGACTGTAGCCGACGCTCGTTCTGTCGGGTCGTTGTCGCTCAACCAGTAGGCCAGCTTCGGGGTTGTTCCGGCCAACGGATCTTTGTCTGACTCAGTGACAGAACCATCGAGCACAACTCTCGCCTGGGCAACTAATCTCAGGACTTCTCCAAGCCTTCCTCCGATCACCCGGAAGGTGAAAGCTACATGAGGTTCATTCTGATGGAGTAGAAGTTGCGGCTTCCCGACGATTCGACCTTGAGCCCGTCGGGAGGGTCGGACAGCATCGCGTTGCTCGCCTCGAAGGCTTCCCTGATTGGAACCTCCCCCAAGTCCTTGGCCCTTAAACGAGCCGATGAGTGTTCCTAGGTTGGAAGAGACCCGTGTCAGCCCGCGAGATCCGTCGGTGCCATCGGCCTGCCCCTTCCCCCGGGTGAGTTCCCTGAAGTAGCTCCTTATCCGATCGAGGCAGATCCGAACCAAGTTTCGAGAACCTCGTTGCTTCGACACCGGAACCCAGTCGTCATGAGCTACAGGTTCAGATTCGGCGAATTCATGATCTACGCCCTCGTCCGCTACGAAGACGGCGTGAAACGTTCCCTCGGCCGGCGCAGTCGCTATTGTGTCGTACTTTACGATCATCCTCGGGCCCCTCATGAGGGCAACAGTGTTCGCGAATTCGGGCGGGACGTCGCCGCCGTCCAAGGCGTGACGAACGGCGAGCAGTCCCAGATGCTTGCTGGGCCGTTCGGACCTGATCGCTTGAATCTGTGTGAGCGTCGAACCGAGCGGTCGGGACGTGATGCCGTCACGGATTAGGTCTCGGTATGCGAAGGCGTAATGTTTTACGGAGGGATCTGTTAGCGGTTCGATCGGAGCAAGCGGTGCGCCCTCATGGGAGAACGCGAAACTGATCGAGGGCCCCGAACCCAGGTCCAACGCGTGCGGCCATGCCCATTTGATCGCCGCGTCCCGTAGGGCGTGGACACGTGCGTCAGGACCGACGTTTTGGTTCTCCTCGACCACTCCTTCGGTCTCGAGATATGGCTTTGGAGAGATGATCATGATGGTCGTCCCGGTGTCCGAGGGCCCCGGGACAGGTATGCCGACACTCTGAGCTAGGAGCCGGGCAGAGGCCCCAGTCATGGGATCGATGACACCGTCATCGGCGAAGACCCCCCACCAGTTCCTTCCGGTGAACCTCTTGCCGGTGGGATCGGAGTAGTCTTCGTCGCCGCCCGACACGCCAATGAGCCGTGCCTCGACAGAGTCACCTACCCGCGTTTGAGAGTAGATTAGGCAGACACCGACCTCGCTCGCTGAGTAAAGGACCCCCTTACCCAGCCCAAACGTCCCGCCCTGCAAACCCTTGCTTGTGGATCGACCAAAGTTACGGACAAAATCAGCGAAGTCGCTGCGTTCACCTGGTTTCGGCATCACGTCGGCCCGAATCGGGCCCCCAAGTCCACGAGTCCCGGTGTCCGAGATGCAGAGGACGCGAATGCGCCCGTCGCGCTGGAAGGCCCGGATCCGCTTTGAATGCCCTTCCGGTGGAAGTTCGCCGAAGACGTCCTCCAAGAGGATCTCCGTCTGCTCGATCGGCAACTCGAATTCGGACACGCTAAACGTGATCGTAGACCGGATATCGTGGCGAATGCGTGCGTCCCAGGAGTTTTGAAGTGCCTCTCTCAGCAGGACATTCCACATGTCCAGCTTCGTTCGTCCCATCGCATTTTCGATAGACCTCGCGTCTCCGCTGCCTGTGGGGGCCCATTCTTGGCGGTAAAGCCTCATTCTCGGAGGCATGATTAGGATCCGAAGTCGATCGCCGATAACGTGAGCGCCTCATGAGGTTCCACGCCTAAATCGATTGAATATGTGAGACCCGAGAGTTTTCCGAAAATAGCCGGGTCAACGGTATCCGCCGTAAGCCGCGGGAAACCTGTATGAACACGACAGGTCCGGATTTCTAATAGACTGAATTGTATCGTCGCGTACTGAGCTGAATCAGACTCACCGTAGCCAAGTCGAGCCACGCGCTTCAGCAATTCGAGGCGATCCATCCCTGAATCCCAGAGGCGCTGCAGGACGCTGGGCAGGCTTTCGCCGCCGGGGTGTCGCTCGAACCTATAGCCGCGGACGAATAGGTCAGAGTCGGGACGGCGCTGCAACTGCTGGCCACCATGAATCGCCACCTCAAATAGTTCGCGACTGGACGACGCTTTGACTTCTACGTCAATCCTTCTGAACACGAAGTCGTGGCGGCCCCCCTCAGGACCGGCCCAGTGGTCGAGTACCTTGGAACCGTGCGCTGCCGACAACTCCTCGAGAAAGAGAAGTTCGGCAAGAAGCCCAAGGACTCGGTCTTCCGACATCATCGGCCGCTGTTGATCTTTGAACATCTCACGCCATCTGTGAACGACTTGGCGCGTGAGCCTCTCGGCGTCAGCCGGAGCGATCTCGATCGAATCCAGGACGTCGTCGACCATGAGGCCAAATTCTCCAATGAGGCGGGGGGCCGAGCAATTGAGCGTAAGATAGGGCTTCGCGTCACCTTGGTTGCCGAAGGTTCGGTATCCGAATGCGATTGAATCGTTCTGCCAGCTAGTGGAACTGGAGCCGATTTCATCAACGGGCACCAGTAACATCGCTTCCCCGCGGTTGTTGATGGCATGCACGACGCGGCCGCGCGGCGTATCGATATCAGTCGGCCTCACCGCCAGACCTTCTGTTGGAATGCTGGAAGCCAAGAAGGCGTAAATGCTTGTGGAGGATTCACGGATACTCATCTCTGGCTTGACTCCTCGATTTCCGCCCGCTCTTCGTCAACCCGGTCGGCAGCTTCCAACTCATCGGAGTCGTCCTCGATATATTCGGGTTGCAGAGCCGCGGACACATAGTCGACAGCGTCCGCGGAATCTGTGGCCGCCGGGAAGAATATCGTCAGGCCTACAAGATGGTCCGCCGCGTCAAGAGGCAAGCGTGCCGTTTCTCCGGAATCTCCTGTCCTATGACTGGAACGGCGGAGGTCCTCAGAATCTTTGTTGATCGGGTACACCACCAACAGTGCACTTCCGCCTTGGCCGCGCTTAATTCTGAGGTCGAGCAGCTGTTTGTCGTCAATCCGCTTACCGTCGGGGCTAACCATTGCCGTGATACTCTCCCTAGTGACATTCTCGGGAAGGTCGATGTCAGCAATGCGGTCCCATGTTGACGCAATAGCCTTTAGGTTGGCGGTCGAGGGCTCTTCGGGGCCCAATTTTCTGCGACGCAGCAGCTTAAGTCCGTCGGACAGGCCCAATTTCAAGTCGGACACAGGTGCGTCCTCTCTGGTGATGAAGACCACGTTCCAGTCCGTCAGCGCTGCTTTCGCGTTCTGCTTCTCCACGTATGCAATAATGCTGGGAAGGTCAAAGCTTCGCGCATCTTCGTGGGTCTGATACTTTCGGAGCAAATCCAATACGAGAGTGGAGGGCACACTTCGGAGCCCCGGGTAATTTTGACGGCCGAGTTTCTCCTCAGCGATGCCAGACCTCCTTGCGCGCTTCACTAGCGTCTCCACAGCCTGCTGGTTGGCTCTGAGCCACGCGGAATCTTGATGATGGAACAAGATCGTCTGGACCCGCCGCTCGGAATAACTAACGTGAGCCTTGATGGCATTCTTCATCTTAGCGGCCGACGTGACCGCCATCTGTGGGTGAGTGCGGATCCGTACGGGGAGGTCCTTCGGGGTCTTTCCCTCCATGGCGTACACTTCGATTTCGCGGCGTATTTCAGCTTCGACGGTCGCTAGGTCGACGAACCATTTTTTCAATTCCTCGGTCATCCAAACACGGACTAAATCTTCGTACCCACCACGATAGCCGAACCAGCGGCCCATTTGAAGTAATGTGTCGTACGCGCTCGATGCGCGCACGAAGAAGCTGCTGATTAGTCCTTCGAGGGTTAGCCCGCGGGAAAGGGTGTTTCCGCCCACGACAATGACCGTCTCGGGGTCTTCGCCATAGCGCAGCCGGTCGGTGGAGAGATAGTTATCGACGACGGGCCGCGTGGTCTTTGCCGTTGAGAGGATGTGAGCCCGGACTTCTTCGAAATCGAGACCTGCGTTTTCGAACGCTGCGGCAGGGACTCGACGAGTCTCCGATTCCCATAGGCTTTTCAGTTCTTGGATGAGCGCAGGCTCGTTGCGCGACAGATCTACCCGAATGTCCTGGAGTAGGTCGTGAATGGCGTCCGCGGTCTTCTCGTGGGCCGCTGCGCGCATCGAGGTGTGAACCAGCATTGACGAGTGAGTCACCTTGCCAGCGCGGATGCGTCTTGCTGTTGTCGCTATCAAGAACCAAATGACTGCTTGACGCAGGCTGGTCGGCACATCAGGCACCCAATCATCTATTTCGTCCTTATTTCGGGGCGGCCGGGCAAGGTTGACATCATCGTCAGGGATGTAGCGGACTATGTCCAATCCATCGTCCGGATCTTGTCCCTCCTCTACGTCCAGTGTGCCGAATATCCGTTCTGCCCCAAAGTACGCTGCCGGTCTAGGTAGGCTGACGATGAAGTCGCGCGGATAAAGATCTGATTCATTGGATGGGTCGATCAAAAGATTGGCGAAGGGGGTCGCAGTGTAGGCGACATACGCTGATTTGGGGTGGGAGAGGAGTTCGCGAATCAGCTTATTGATCGTTGATTGGCGCTTGTTCCCAACATCGATAGAAGCTTGGTCGGCCTCGTCGTCCACTATGAGGATTGGAGTGTTGGCTAGGGTGGCTCGCGACGCTTTCTTCAGCCAGGCGTTGAGCTTTCGGAGTCGCGCGGGGTTCTTCTTTACGATCGCGAGTAGCCTCAGATCGCTGCTATTGAGGAGCGCGTTCGGATTCGTGGTGGTCGAGAAGTCGTGTTCGGTCGTTGTGAGGAGGTGGAACCGCTGGGTGCACGGCTGGACGATGTAATCGTCCAGTCTGTCTTGGGTCTGCTTCCGCAGGTTGTCCGTGATGCCGGAAAGTACGATGATGAGTCGGTATCCAACGTCGGCGGCTTTCGCGATTACGGACATGAAGTTTGTGGTCTTGCCACTTTGAACGTAGCCAAGGACGAGCCCTCTGGAGTCTATGCTTTCTTGCCCCGGGGCGGATCCCAATGACACGACTCGCGAGGACGACTCGTCGACGGCGATTAGAGCATCCGGAATTTCGGCTTGAAGGCGACTACGGAGTGCGGGCCAAAAATAGTCGTCGTCCCTCGGTCCTCCGTACCAGCTAGGCCTTCGCGTGTTGATGACTCCGCCGTCATCAGGAAAGGGGCCGCTTGGAGGCCAGATCTCAATGATTCGCATTCTACGTTCGTATTCGGCGCGTGCGGCCGTGGCCAGTTCGGCCGGGACCTTGAAGTAGCCCTGTTGGAGCTTGTTGGTAGCCGCGGCAATCGAGAGGCCGCCTCGCACAGTGATCTCGATCTGTTCGGCTAGTTCCTTGACTGTAGCGGCGTACTCGTCATCTGCCTCTGGTCGGAATTCATCGATGCTCATGTGGGCCCCCATCGCCGTGGTCTAGATCTCAATCGTGAGCAACTCAGCGGCCGCAGAGCGGCCATGCACCGTACTCGGATAGTATCCGGGGCATCCGACAATTTTTGCTGGGTAGGCTCGCATCGTGACGCCAGAAACTCCCCTCCCCGGCGGCGACGTCACCGATGGCATCGTGCGGGTTGGCGACACCGTCCGGCGGCCCCTCGGCCCGCACTCGCCGCTTGTCCACGCGGTCCTCAAGCACCTCGAGCGCCAGGGCTTCGACGGCGCCCCGCGCTTCCTCGGCGTCGACGACCAGGGCCGCGAGATCCTGAGTTTCATCGAGGGAGAGGTCGCCGGGCGGCCGCACCCGGCCTGGCTCGCGGACGAGCAACGCCTCGTCTCCCTCGCCCGCCTCGTGCGGCGTTTCGATGACGCCATGGCCGGCTTCGCGCCGTCGTCCGCCATGCTCGAAGCGGTCGCTGCGCCGGACATCCCCGGGATGCCGCCAGCCCCCGAAACCGAGCCGGAGTTTGTGGGCCACCTCGACATCACGCCGGAGAACGTCGTGTTCCGCGACGGCGAGGCCGCGGCGCTCATCGACTTCGACCTTGCAAAGCCCGCCACCCGCGTGGACGAGGTCTTCAACCTCTGCCTCTGGTGGGCGCCGTTCGGCCCGGACGGGGATCGCTCCGAACCGCTCCGCGGCGTCGACTCCGCCGCCCGGACGCGACTGATCGCGGACGCCTACGGCCTCGCCGCCGTCGACCGCGCGCGCCTCATCCCAACAGCCATTCGCCGCACCGAGCGCAGCTGGTTCCTCATGAAATACCGGGCCGAGCACGACGGCGGAGGCTGGCTCCGGATGTGGCGAGACGGAGCGGGGGAGCGCATCCGGCGGCGCCTCGCGTGGCTTGAGGCAGAACGGGGGCAGCTGGCCGGGGCGCTAGGCTGACGATTGCTTGTATCTTTGTTATGTGGGCATCAACAAGACGTGTCACACATTTTCTATGGGGAGTCATGTCAGGGTCCCGGATAGAGAGGCGAATAGTGAGCGTCATTAGCAACCACCTTGGAGTCGCGGAGTTGGCCGTTGAGCGACCGGCCACGGTCCTGACGCCGGAGCGCCTGCGGCAGGCCAAGAAGGCCTACACGACCCGGTTCGTTGAGTCCGCATTGAACCGCGATGCGGACGGCTACTGGCTCGAGAGCAGCCCCGACACCGTGCCCGCGAGGGGTGACGTGGTGCTCGCGCGGGTTGAGCGGATCGGCCAGCTGCCGCGTCTCGAGAGCCCGGCGTCGCGGCGGCAGCTCCTCTTCGTCGGCGATGAGATCCTGCTCGCGTACGGCGACCGCTACGCCGCCGATCACGTCCACGCCGAGCTGCCAACCGACCTCGGCCCCTGCCACCTCGCGGCCGCGGGTGGCCTTGCCTCGAGCGTGACGGCGTTCCACAGCAATCTGGGGCGGCCCACCGACATCGTTCCGCTTGGGATCCTGGCTGACGCCGGCGGGCGCGTGAATCTGAACCGCCTGGCTCCCCGTCGCGTCGTCCCCAGCGCGATGCTCCGGAAGTCCCGCGCAACCCCCGTGCTCGCCGTCCTGGGCACGTCGATGAACGCCGGAAAGTCAACGGCCGCCGCGTCGATCATCCGTGGCCTGACCCGGTCTGGGCTCCGGGTCGCGGCCGGCAAGCTCACGGGGACCGGCGCGGGCGGGGATCCCGGGCTCTATGCGGACGCCGGGGCCAGCATCACGCTGGATTTCACAGACTTCGGCTACCCGAGCACGTACAAGGTGCCCGTCCCCGAACTCCTTCGGCTTGCGGACTCGCTGCTGGCGGCGCTCGACGGCGCCCACCCGGATGTCATCGTGCTCGAGATCGCGGACGGCGTCTACCAGCAGGAGACCGCGGGACTTCTCGGCAACAAGGTCCTGCGCGGGCTGTTCGACGGTGTGGTCTTCGCGGCATCGGACGCGCTTGGCGCCGTGAACGGCGTCGAGATGCTCAGCAAGTGGGGCCTTCAGCCCCTCGCCGTGACGGGCGTCCTCACGTCCTCGCCCTTGGCCTCGGCCGAGACCTCCGCGGTCCTCGGCGCCCGCGTCCCCGTCGTGCCGACCCTCTCGTTCTGCGAGGACGAGGCCGGCAGGAGCCTCCTCGAGCGGCTCGCCGTGCGATGAGCGCGGCCGACGGCGGCCTGCCGCCTCTGCTGGGAAACGGACGAACCGCCTTGCTCGGCGGGTTGGTTCTTTCCGGGGCGGGCTTGGCCGTCGCGTCTGCGGGCGTCGCGCACCTCATCTCCCAGCTTGACCGCATTCCGGACACGTGGGGACGGATCCTGTTCGTGGCTCTCCTGGCGGTCCTGGTCGGCGTCGTCGCCTCGCTGAGGATCCTCGAGCGGGTCCTCGCCGAGAAGCTCGGGCAGAACTACGTCCAGGAGATCCGCCTCATCGTGCTCAGGTCGGCGCTCGCGGGAACCCGCGGGCCCAGCCTTGCGATCACCGTGGCCCGCACGACCAACGATCTCAACAGCGTCCGCAACTGGATGACGTACGGTGTCTCGGCCCTCGCCGTCGGCATCCCACTCATCCTCGCTCTCGTGGTGGCGCTCTGGATCCTCTCACCCGTTCTCGCGCCGACGATCCTGCTCCCCATGGTGCTGCTCAGCACGCTCCTCGGGCTCCTCGTCGGCCCGGCGTACCGGCGATCGCGGGCCCTGCGAAAGCAGCGCGGGCGCCTTGCGGCCCAGATCGGGGACTCGCTCGCCGCGGCCCTGGCCATTCGGGCGGGCGGGGGAGAGGAACGCGAGCTGCGCCGCCTCGAGGAG
>NZ_JBKZWT010000290.1:0-4568 GCF_047759905.1 Sinomonas sp. G460-2
CCGCGCTCACGGTGCCTCGTCCGCCTCGAGAAGGGCCACGGGCTCGCCTGCCAACTCAGCCTCGGGCTCCGGTTGGGCCGCGGCGCTCACGCCTCCGCCAACTCCGGCCGCGCCCTCGGCCAGGAGCGCACGGAAGCCGTCCTCGTCGAGGACGGGGATGCCGAGCGATTCGGCCTTGTCGAGCTTGGTGCCGGCGTTGTCCCCCGCGACCACGTAGTCCGTGTTCTTGGACACGGATCCCGCGGACTTCCCGCCGCGCACGATGATCGCCTCCTTGGCCTCGTCACGGCTGAAGCCCTCGAGCGAGCCGGTCACCACGACCGTGAGCCCCTCAAGCGTGCGCGGGCCAGCGGCGTGGCGCTCGTCCTCCATCTTGACGCCCGCGGCCTTCCAGCGATCAACGATGTCGCGGTGCCAGTCCTCGGCGAACCACTCGATGAGCGCGTCCGCAATGATGGGACCCACGCCGTCGACCTCTGAGAGCTGCTCGCGCGCGCCCTCGGCGTCGAGGACTGCCCGCAGTGCGTCCATCGACCCGTAGCGGGTCGCGAGGGCGCGGGACGCCGTCGGCCCCACGTGCCGGATGGACAGCGCCACGAGGACGCGCCACAACGGCTGCGACTTCGCCTTCTCGAGCTCGCGGAAGAGACGCTCGGTATTGACCGTCGGCTTGGACTGAGCCTTGTTCCAGAAGTACGGAACGAGTTCCCACTCACCGTCGGCGGATCCCTTGGTCCGCTTCTGGCGGCGGATCTTCACGTCCCGCAGATCGTCGGGCCTCAGCTCAAAGAGGCCGGCCTCGTTCTCGAGCGGAGGAACCTCGGGCTCGGAGGGCTGAGTCAGTGCGATGGCCGCCTCCCAGCCGAGGGCCTCGATGTCGAACGCGCCGCGGCCCGCCACATGGAACACGCGCTCGCGCAGCTGTGACGGGCACGAGCGGGCATTCGGGCACCGGATGTCGACCTCCCCCTCCTTCGCCGGCGCGAGGGGCGTTCCGCACGAGGGGCATGCGGTGGGCATGACGAAGTCCCGAACGGGCGGATCCTGCTGGTCTCGAAGCGCAAGGACGGGCCCCACGATCTCGGGGATCACGTCCCCGGCCTTGCGGAGCACCACGATGTCGCCGATCTTGACGCCCTTGGCCTTCACGACGTCCTGATTGTGGAGCGTGGCCATCTCCACGGTGGACCCGGCAACCTTGACGGGGACCATGACGCCAAACGGTGTGACGCGGCCCGTGCGCCCCACGTTGACGAGGATGTCGAGGAGCTTCGTGTGGACCTCCTCGGGCGGGTACTTGAACGCGACAGACCAGCGCGGCACGCGGCTCGTGTGACCGAGCGCGCGCTGCGTTGCGAAGTCGTCGACCTTGATCACGATGCCATCGATCTCGTGGATGAGGCTGTGCCGCTTCTCGCGGTACTTCTCGATGTACTCCCTCACCTCGGCGTAGGTCTCGAGGACCTCGAAGTAAGGGCTCGTGGGCAGGCCCCACGACTTGAGCAGCGCGTACGTCTCCGCTTGGCTCGTCGCGGGAATGCCCTCGCGCACGCCGACGCCGTGCACGAACATGCTCAGGGGCCGCTTGGCCGTCTCCGCGGGGTCCTTCTGCCGCAGCGAGCCCGCCGCAGCATTGCGGGGATTCGCGAGCGGCGCCTTGCCGTCCGCGATGAGCGCGTCGTTGAACTCCTTGAACGCCTTCTGCGGGATGTAGACCTCGCCGCGGATCTCGACTTCCTCAGGGTGGCCCTCGCCGGCGAGCTTCCGCGGGATGGCCTTGATGGTCAGCACGTTGTGCGTCACGTCCTCGCCCGTGCGGCCGTCGCCGCGCGTGGCCGCGCGGACGAGTTCCCCGCGGCGGTAGAGGAGGTTGATGGCCAGGCCGTCGATCTTGAGCTCCGTGAGCCACCGGACCGGCGGAAGGTTGCCGCCGAGCCCCACGACGCTCGCCTCGGCGCGCGCGATCCACGCGTCGAGTTCCTCGATCGAGAACACGTCCTCGAGGCTGTACATACGGCTCAGGTGGGTGACCGACGCGAAAGCGGCCGTCGCCTCGCCGCCTACCTCCTGGGTGGGCGAATCGTTGGAGACGAGCTCGGGGTGCAGCGCCTCGAACTCCTCGAGCTTCCGGAACAGGACGTCGTACTCGGCGTCGGAGATGACCGGGGCGTCCTGGTTGTAGTAAAGCGCCCGGTGTCGGCGCACCTCATCCGCGAGGGATTCGTACTCCTCACGGAGCGTCGCAGACGGGGCATCGGGCGGAATCACGGGTTCTGCGGTCACGTGTCCTATCTTGCCCTACCCCTCCGACAGTGGAAGGGGCGGCGCAGGGGCGCCATCGTCGTCGCCCGTGCGCACGCCGACGACGACGACCGTGACGTTGTCGCTTCCCCCCGCCTCGAGCGCGGCCGCCACGAGCGCGTCGGCCGCGGCCTGCGGGTCGCCGTGCTCGGCGAGGACGCCCGCGATCTGCTCATCCTCGAGCTCGCACGTGAGTCCGTCCGAGCACACGAGGAGCCGCTGGCCGGGGCTCGCGGGGAACGTCCACAGATCGGGATCGGCGTCGAAGCCCGTGCCCAGCGCCCGCGTCACGACGTTCCGCCGCGGGTACACGCGGGCCTCCTCTGGCGTGAGCTCGCCGAGGGCCAAGAGCTCCCACACTTCGGAATGGTCCTCGGTGAGTTGGGAGAACTCGCCCTCGAACTCGAGGTAGACGCGCGAATCGCCCACGTTGGCCACGAGCCACGCGAGGGCGCCATCCTCGCCCTCCGTGAGGATCGCGGCGGCGAGCGTCGTTCCCGCGAGCGCGCCCGTGGCCTCCCGGATGCTGAGATCGGCGCGGCGCACGGCAAGGATCACGTCGAGTGCCGTGACGGTGCGCCGCCCTGGGCGCAGAACGGGCTCGTCCGCGAGCGACTCGATGCACAGGCGGCTCGCCACCTCGCCGGCCTCGTGCCCGCCCATGCCGTCCGCGACGGCGAACACCGGCTCCCGCGCGAGGAACGAATCCTCGTTGAGCTCGCGCACGCTGCCGCGGTCGGTCGCGGCGCCGACGTCGAACGCAAGGGAAGCAGGGTGTCGCCGACTATCGGTCTCCGCCATGGGCCCTCCCGTTGCTTGCACCATCAGTCGAGGACGATACCCGTTCCCTCGCCGCGCCTGAGCGCGACGGGCCGAATTTCGCCGAAACCTCGCACGTTCTGAGCCTCGAGCCCCTCGAACACGAAGCGCGGATCGCTGCCCAAGACGCCGGCCGTGAGCTCATCGACGAGAACCTGCCCCGGATCGGCGATCGCCGTGAGCCGTGCCGCAAGGTTCACGGTCGGACCGTAGATGTCGCCGAGGCGGCTCAGGACGCGGCCCCACACCATGGCGACCCGGCCCTCCGGGAGGCGCTCGTCCGCGGCGATCTCGCGGGAGAGGGCCAGCGCGATCTCCGCACCGGCCGTCGGGGTCTCCGCGATGTAGAGGACTTCGTCGCCGACCGTCTTGACCAGCCGCCCGCCGCCCACGGAGATGACCTCGGCGCACATGCTCTCGAACGTCTGCACGAGCCGGGCCAGGGTCTTCTCGTTCATGCGCCGGGACAGGCTCGTGTAGGAGACGAGGTCCGCGAAGCCGACCGCGCGCGCGAGCGGGAGCGGTGCGTCGTCCTCGGTGCCCTTGCGCCCCTCCTCGCTCGCCTCAAGTCCCTCCTTGGCGCGCACGGCGAGCCGCTGGACGCCCGCGCTGAGCTGCCGGCGCCACGAGTACACGAGCATCTCCTCGAGCGGCTCGATGAGGCGCGGGAGCTCGTTGACGAGCCGTACTCGGGCCTCCGCGTCCGTGATGCCCTGGGTTGCGACCATGTCCTCGACGAGCGCCTCGACCTGCCACACGACCATGCGGTCGGTCATCTGGCCGATGGCCCGCGTCACGGAGATCGCGGCGTCCTCGGTCAGCACGCCCTCGCGCACGAGCCCCGGGAGGATCTTGAGGTGCTCGAGGTCCTCGCTCGTGAACGCGAGATCGTCGTCGGTGAAGTTCGGCATGCCCAAGGCGCGCCACAGCTTCCGGGCGGAGAACAGCGAGAGGCCCACGCCCTGCGCGACATCGCGGCGCTTGAGCGTGCGCTCGCCGCCCAGAAGGAGGCTCTCGAGCGACTTCGCGGCGCCGCGGTAGTCGGACCGCGCGGGAGCCTCGGCAGGATCGACCACCACCACGTCGAGGGCCTCGTCGAACTCCTGGTCCGTGGGCTCGTCGGGCGCAGCAGGGTTCAGCTCCTCATCCATCGCGTCGCCCTCCATCAGTCTCTCGGCTCCCTCGGCAGCGGGGCGTCGGAGAACTCAGCCCCGTCGCGCGGGCCCGGCAGGCCGCCGTCGTACGAACCGGCGAAGCCCTGGTCCGGCGGAAGTTGATCGATCGCATCCAGGACCAGCTGCCGGAAGCTGCGCACGTCAGGCACGTCGTCGAGCCGGAGGCTCGCGGCCTGCCCTGTTGTCAAGGTTATCGTTCCCGAGCGGGCGAGCGACTGCGCGACCGACTGGTGGACCGCGACATCCCGGACCATGGCGAGCGGCAGCTCGCGG
>NZ_JBKZWT010000291.1:0-4556 GCF_047759905.1 Sinomonas sp. G460-2
GGCCTGGCGGGACGCGTCGGCCTCGCCAAGCAGGACGACGGTCGTCCCCGCGAGCGTGATCTCGAGCTGCACGTCACACCTCCTGAGCCGCGGCGCGGACGGGAATCGTCGAGCCGAGCGACACCCGCTCGGCCGCCGTCGCGGGCCGGATCTGGTCGCGCTCGGCGACGTGCACGATCGACTCGTCCGCCGCGTCCGGCGCGTTGACGAACGAACGGAACCGGCGCAGCCGCTCGGGGTCCTTGAGCGTCGCGGCCCATTCGTCCTCGTAGTTCTCGACGTGCATTGCCATGGCCGCCTCGAGCTCCTCGGCGATGCCGAGGGAATCCTCGACCACGACCTGGCGCACGTGGTCGAGCCCGCCGTCGAGGTCGGCCTGCCAGTGCGCCGTGCGCTGGAGGCGGTCCGCGGTGCGGATGTAGTACATGAAGTAACGGTCGATGTACTTCACGAGGGTCTCGTCGTCCAGCCCGCCGGCCAGGAGCTGGGCGTGCGCGGGGTTCGCGCCGCCATTGCCGCCCACGTAGAGGTTCCAGCCCTCGGAGGTCGCGATGACCCCGACGTCCTTGCCGCGAGCCTCGGCGCATTCGCGGGCGCAGCCCGAGACGCCGAGCTTGAGCTTGTGCGGGCTGCGCAGGCCGCGGTAGCGCAGCTCGAGCTGGATCGCCATCCCCACCGAGTCGAGCACTCCATAGCGGCACCACGTCGAGCCGACGCAGCTCTTCACCGTCCGCAGGCTCTTGCCGTACGCCTGGCCCGACTCCATGCCGGCCTCGATGAGCTCGCCCCAGATGAGCGGGAGCTGCTCGAGGCGGGCGCCGAACATGTCGATGCGCTGGCCGCCCGTGATCTTCGTGTACAGACCGTACTTCTTGGCCACGGAGGCGATGACCGCGAGCTTGTCCGGCGTGATCTCACCGCCTGGGATGCGGGGGACCACGGAGTACGTGCCGTCCTTCTGCATGTTCGCGAGGGCGCGGTCGTTCGTGTCCTGGAGCGTGCCGCGGCCGGCGTCGAGGACGTAGGCCGAGTGCTGCGACGCGAGGATCGACGCGATCGCGGGCTTGCAGATGTCGCAGCCCGCGCCCTTGCCGTAGCGGGAGAGGATGTCCTCGAACGAGGTGAGCTGGAGGACGCGGATCGCGTCGAACAGCTCCTGGCGGGAGAGCTCGAAGTGCTCGCACAGGGCCTTCGAGACCGTCACGCCGGCCTTCTGCAGCTCCTTCTCGAGCAGCTTCTTGATCATCGGCACGCACGAACCACACTGCGTTCCGGCGCGCGTGCACGCCTTGAGGCCGGGCACGTCGCGGACCGGGTCCTTGCCCTCGCACGTCCCGCAGCCGTTGACGGCGTCGCGCAGCGCACCCGCGGAGACGTTGTTGCACGAGCACAGCGTCGCGTCGTCGGGCAGCTCGGTGTCGGGGGCCGCGCCGCCGCCCGCGGCGGAGAGGAACGCGCCGGGCTCGGCCGGGAGCTCGCGGCCTAGGAGTGGGCGCAGGCTCTGGTACGGCGTGGCGTCGCCCACGAAGATGCCGCCGAGGAGGGTCGTCGCGTCGTCGGTCGTGACGATCTTCTGGTAGACGCCCCGAGCCGGGTCGGCGTACACGATCTCGAGCGCGCCCGGCTCCTTGGCGAACGCGTCGCCAAAGCTCGCCACGTCCACGCCGGAGAGCTTGAGCTTCGTCGCCGTGTCGAAGCCGGGGAACGTCGCGTCGCCGCCGTGGAGGCGGTCGGCAACGATCTCGGCCATCGTGTTGGCCGGGGCTACGAGGCCCAGGCACATTCCGCCGAAGCTCGCGACCTCGCCGATCGCCCACACGCCGTCGACGGCGGTTGCGCAGCTCTCGTCGATGACCACGCCGCCGCGCGGGCCGAGCTCGAAGCCGGCCTCGTCCTCGACGGCGGCGCGGATGAGCTCGTCGCGTGGGCGCACCCCGATCGCCACGACCACGAGGTCCGCCTCGATGACGCGCTCGTCCGCCATGCGCACGCCGGTGACGCGCCCGCCGTCGTCCGTCATGACCTCGGACGGGAAGACGCCGCCGTGCACCGTGAAGCCCTTGCCCTCGATGAGGCGGCCGAGCGCCTGCCCGGCGCCCTCGTCAAGCTGGCGGTTCATCATCCAGGGCGAGCCGTCGATGATGATGGACTCGGCGCCGAGCGCCTGCGCGCCGGCCGCCGCCTCGATGCCGAGGAGACCGCCGCCGATCACCGCGACTGTGGGCTTGCGGTCAAGCCCCGCGGCGAGGCGGCCGATCTCGGCGCGGAGGAACCAGACGTCCTCGAGCGTGCGGTACACATACGACTTGTCGGCGCCCGGGATCGGGAGCCGTGCCGCGTTGGAGCCGGTCGCGAGCACGAGCTCGTCGTACGCGTGCGCGGCTCCGTCCTCGGTGTGGACCGTGCGGGCCGCGGTGTCGATGCGCACTGCCTTCGCGCCGCGGCGGAGCTCGACGCCGGCTGTGTCCCACATCGAGGCCTCGCCGAGCGTGAGGTCGACGTCGCCGAGGAGCGCCTTCGAGAGGGCCACGCGGTCGTACGGGAGGTGCGCCTCCTCCGCGAGCGCCGTGACCTCGAAGCCGTCGAGGCCGCGCGCGGCCATGGCGTCGACGAAGCGGTGCGCAGCGGGGCCACCGCCGACGACGACGACGCGGCGCGGGGTGCCGTGCGTCCGGGGGGCGCTGGTGCTGGGAATGCTCACGAATGGTGCCTTCCGTCGAAGGGGCGCCGGACAGCCCGGCGGGGTTTCCTCCAGCGTAGGGAGCCGCGATTTCGCATCAGTTGCCCGGGTGTAACGGCCGATTAACTTCACTGTCACGGCGATGTTTCCGAGCCAGTGAGGGCGGTTTTACTTCCGCGTGACACAAGGTCAACCCGTCCGAAATGGATGGATATCTAGCGTGGATGCATGACGATCACAGCCTCTGCATCGATTGACGTTGACGCCCTTGAAGCCTCGGCAGCGACGGTTCTGCCGATGTGGCACAGCGTGTGCAACCTGAGCGACCTAGAGCCCAACTGGGGGGAGGCCGCTCTCGTCGCTGGCCGTCAGGTGGCGGTTTTCCGCCTCCCGTCCGGCGAGGTCTACGCCGTGGACCAGCGCGATCCCGCGACCGAGGCACACGTCATGGCCCGCGGCATCGTCGGCTCGCGCGGCGACCGCCCCACGATCGCCTCCCCGCTGCTCAAGCAGGTCTACGACCTCCGCACGGGCGAGCGGCTTGACGCCGACGGCACTCCGCTTCCGGCGTTCCCGGCCCGCGTTGTGGACGGCATCGTCCAGATCGCGGCCTGATCCTAGCCCTGACGGAGGCCGAGCGTGTTGCCGTCGGGGTCCGTAAACCATGCGCCACGCGCAGGGCCAAGCTGCGCGATGTGACCGGTCGTCGCGAGGGGCCCCTCGGTGTAGTCGAGGAACGTGACGCCCTTGGCTTCGAGTTCTGCGACCGTCTTTTCGATGTCCGCGACCTCAAAGTGGGCGAGCGTGTGAATCGTCTCGAGTGCGGGGCGCTTGAAGACCGAAAGCTCGCTGTGCGCTCCGCACCGGAATCTGACCGAGGCGGGGTTCTCCCAGAGCTGGGTCAGGCCGAGCGTGTCGCCGTAGAAGCGCTTCGCCTGATCCAAATCGGTCACGGGAACAGTGGCTACGACCATGGTTGCGTTCAGCATGGCGGATTCCAGCTCCTTCGCGCGGACTCATTTGGTACGTCAAATGCTAGGCCGAGCCGTCGGCCAAGCAGAGACCCCGCAACGCCCCGGACGGGACCCCGCACCTTGTGGGGTCCTGTCCCTCGAGTTGTGGGGTCCGGTTTCGGCGCCGTCCAGCTCCCGGCGAGGCCTCGCGCCTACAGCCCGAGCGCCTCGCGCACGTCCTCGAGCGCTGAGTCCATGGCCTGGCGCGCGGCCTGCCGGGCCTCGGCGAGCTCGGCCGAGCTGTCCACGGGCCGGATCACCTCGAGGTAGCACTTGAGCTTCGGCTCCGTGCCGCTCGGCCGCACGATGACGCGCGTCGCGTCGCGCGTCACCCACAGCAGGCCCTCGGTCGGCGGAAGCTCCTCCGAGCCCACGGACAGGTCCACGGCGGTCTCCACGGGGGAGTCCGCGAAAGCGGCCGGCGGGTTCTCGCGCAGCCGCACCATCATGGCGTCGAGTAGCCCGAGGTCTGCGACGCGCACGCTCAGCTGGTCTGTGAGGTGCACGCCGTGGAGCACGTGCAGCGCGTCGAGCCGATCGAAGAGGCTCTGCCCCTGCGATTTGGCGTCCGCCGCGAGCTCGGCGACGAGCAGCGCGGCGGAGATCCCGTCCTTGTCCTTGACAAGTTCCGGGGCGACGCAGTACCCGAGCGCCTCTTCATAGCCGTACACGAGCCCCGGGACGCGGGAGATCCACTTGAACCCCGTGAGCGTCTCGCGGTGGGCGATCCCGGCGGCGTCCGCGATGCGGCCCAGAAGACGCGAGGAGACGATCGAGTTCGCGAACACGCCCTCCGCCGGACCGGCCGCAGCCGCGCCCCCGCCGTCGTCCGTGAGGCCCATGCGCCGCACGATATGCGCGCC
>NZ_JBKZWT010000292.1:0-4508 GCF_047759905.1 Sinomonas sp. G460-2
ACTGGCGCGGACTCGGTGGACGGCGCCGTCGTCGTCTCCTACGCCGATGCGATGGCACCCGGTGAGCTCGCCCTCGTGCGGGAGGGCGCGCTCGAACGCCTCACGGACTTTGCGGCGACCCTCCGCGACGACGCGACCCCGCGCGTGCCGCACGAGTTCACGGGCAAGAGCCCCGACGGAATGCCGGTGCACGGCTGGGTCGTGCTTCCGGAGGGCACGGGCCCGTTCCCCGTGCTCCTCAACATCCACGGCGGGCCGTTCGCCCAGTACACCGGCGCGTGGTTCGACGAGGCCCAGGTGTACGCCGGGGCGGGCTATGCGGTGCTCATGTGCAACCCCCGCGGTGCCGCGGGCTACGGCGAGGACCACGCGCGCGCGATCAAGGGCCGCATGGGCAGCGTCGACCTCGAGGACGTGCTCGGCTTCGTGGACTCCGCGCTCGCCGAGTTCCCCGAACTGGACGGGGAGCGTCTCGGCGTCATGGGCGGCTCGTACGGCGGCTACCTCACGGCGTGGACCATCGCCCACGACCACCGCTTCCGCGCGGCGATCGTCGAGCGCGGCTTCCTGGATCCCGTGAGCTTCATCGGGTCCTCCGACATCGGATGGTTCTTCCCGGGCGAGTACACGGGCTGGGACGTGGAGGCGATGAACGCCCAGAGCCCCATGGCGTGCGTTGACGCCGTCACGACGCCGACCCTCGTGGTCCACTCGGAGGAGGACTGGCGCTGCCCGATCGAGCAGGCCCAGCGCTACTACGCGGCGCTACGGCTCCGGGGCGTCGAGACGGAGCTCCTCGTTTTCCCGGGCGAGAATCACGAGCTGTCCCGTTCCGGCACCCCTCATCACCGCAAGCAGCGCTTCGAGCACATCCTCCGGTGGTGGGCGCGGCACCTCCCCACCGACGCGAATCCCGGCCCTGCTGTTGGGTAAGTCATAAGGTCTTTGGACCCTAGACGGTGGTGTAGTATGCCCAAAGATCGCTTCGGCATCTAGGCCTCAGGAGGCCAAGAAGTTCAAGGCTGAGGGGTTTCTGTTCGCCCCCGCGAAGTCGACAACGCGTCACAGACACTGGCGACTTATTGCGTCACACGCGCGGCCCAGCTGCTCGGTTCCACCGTGAGCGTCACCGCCGCCGTCATTTTGCGGCCAAACCCGCCGCCGTCATCACGTCTGCCGCGCACGGCCTATCCGTGCGGGGCGACGTGACCATCGCGGGCGTCACGATACGGGTGGGAGGGCTCTGGGGCAGCCCTCCATAGACAAGACATCTAGGGAGCTGGGCAACCCCATGAAACATCCATTGCGTCGCCATTGGCGGCTCGTCGTCTCTTTTGTCGCGGCATTGACCGCATTCGGCCTCACGGCCGCGGCACTCACTTCTGGTCTCAACCCCGGAGATTATTTAGCGGTCACCTGTTCTGGTCCGTCTGTGACATGGAACCAGTCCGGTCCGAGATCCGGCACGGTGAGCTGCGCAACGAATCCTCCACCATCCACCCCCGCGGCGACCGGTGGGTCTCCAGCTCCGGCCGGGTCCTACCACCTGAGCGCGAACGGCAACCCGTCTCTTGACACCACGGCCTTCGCGACGTCCACCGGGGACATCCTCGTCGTCAAGGCGTTCACCGAGGACGCCGGCAACCTGACGCTCGCCACACCGACGAGCTCAGGTGCCACCGTCACGTGGACACTGGCCGCATCGGACCTCACGAGCGGATACTCCGCGGCGTACATCTGGACGGGGACCGTGACCGCTGGTTCGGCGTCTACCGTCGTGACGGCGCACGAAGGTTCCGTCACCGCCGCAGCGCACTGGGACGCCCTGGTCGAACGCTGGAACGGAGCAACGGCGAAGCTCGCCGCAGCCCCCGTGACCACCGACGCGCGCGGCTCTGGGGTTCCGTCGGCACACATCTCGACAGCGGCCGGATCCGCGATCTCGTGGTTCGCAGCCGACTGGAACGCCGTGCAGGACAATGCCCTGACCTTCATCGGGTCTCCCGTCCAGGAGGCCAGCCAGTACATCGCCAACATCTACTCTGGCGAGCACGCCTTCCAAGCTGCCGTGGCTGGCGACCAGAGCATCGGTGAGACGGGTCCCTCGGGGCGCGCGTGGACAGTGCTCGGGATCGAGATCCAGAGCACCGGATCACCGGCGCCGACGCCGACGCCAACCGTGACGGCAACCCCTAGCACTACGGCGACCCCGACGCCTTCCGTCACGCCGACGCCTACCGCTTCGGCCTCCCCGACGCCTACGTCCACTCCGACGGCTTCCGGTGGGCTTCCCGCGGGGGTAACGCTCAAGGCGATTGACGGCGGCCCTGGCTACTACAGCAAGTGGCCCGCGTCGAATTACCCCGGCGCGACCACGATGTTCCCCGTCACGCGGTGGGCTGCCGAGGGCGCCGGTGCGGCTGACGACAACACTCTCGTGAATACGTATCTCGAGGACGGCTACATGCAGTCCGGGTGGCAGGCCGGGTCCAAGCTCTACGGCATCGGCGGCACGACGACGGGCGCGGGCGGTTACCTCGTCACGGACGAGGTCGACCAATGGGCCGGTAACGGCTGGGGCGGCTGGACCGGCGTCGCAGGGTTCGGGCACGACGGGAAAGTCTGCACATCAGGCATCACGGACTGCGGCTACACGGCGATGAAGGCCATGTCCGGGCCCATCGCTTCCGACAAGTTCAAGTACACGAACTTCGGCAAGTTCGCCGGGACGCAGGGAAGCGCCGCAAACTGGAAGACGTACACCCAGTACACGGACATCGCCTCCACCGACGTGTACTTCCTGCAGGAGACCGGCAACCTGTACTCCGGCTGGTGGGGCGTCACCAACGTGATCGTCGGCGACCAGTCGTTCACCGGCGACCTGTCCGCCACAGACCCGCGACTGCATCTCTCGCGCAACTATGGACGGCTCATCTGGCACGAGCGTTCCATGCAGGGCGGCGACAAGCCGATCTACAGCTTCAACGAGCTGGTGGACATGAACGGGAACCATGTGGACCCGGCGGCGTTCACGGCCGGGATCTGGTCGGCGGTCATCGAAGGGGCGCGCGGGGTCAACTACTTCACGCACAACTACCTCCGGAGTGGCGGGTATGCGGATTCGTTCGAGGACCCGGCGTTCGCGAGCGTGAAGTCCGCGGCCCAGTCGTTCTACGCGACGGCCGAGTCCCTGGCTCCGGTCCTCAACGGTCCCGACGGTGTGGGGCTCGTGACCTCGTCTCGTGACGAGAAGACCCCGGACGGCATGCCTGCCGGCGCCGAGTACCTCGCCAAGTGGAACAACGGGTCGCCGTACCTGTTCGCCCACATGGCGGCGGACGCGGTCAGCAATGACTCCGTCACGTTCTCCCTTGCCGGCGGGATCGGCAAGTCGGTGACTGTCGTGGGCGAGAACCGCACGATCCCGGTGGTCGGCGGGAAGTTCACGGACACGTTCGCCAACACGAACACCGTCCACATCTACCAGGTCGCCCTCTAAGAATCCGCCGCGGCCTACTGCCGCAACGCGGTTCTCAGAAGCCGAGTTCTCGGGCTGCGGCCTCGGGCGTCGGGTGTGACCACCGCGCCGAGTACTCCTCATTGCTGCACAGCGAGCGGAGCTCGGCGCGGTCCACGTACAGGACGCCGCCCAAGTGGTCGGTCTCGTGTTGCACGATTCGGGCCTGCCAGCCCGAGAACTCGGCGCGCCGCGCCGTGCCGTCGGGCGCCGTCCAACGGGCCTCGATCCGCGAGGGGCGGCGCACGACGGCGGTGTACCCGTGTACCGAGAGGCACCCCTCGTAGAACGCGGCCCGCTCGTCGCCGAGGGGGAGGTAGACCGGGTTGAGCATGGCGAAGAACGGCAGGGGAGCGCGCTCGCGGGCCTCCGCGACGTCGTGATCGGCCGCCCATGTGTCCTCGAGGACGGCGAGGCGCAGCGGCAGTCCTATCTGCGGGGCCGCGAGGCCCACTCCCGGCGCGGCGTGCATCGTGCGGCGCATCACCTCGATGAGCGCCGCAAGCAGGGCCGCGTCCAGCTGGCCGTCGAACGGCACCGCCTGCGTGCGCAGCACCGGATGCCCAGCCTGCACGATCTCGGGGAGACTTTCAGTCGCGACGATCTCTGCTGCGGTCTCCGCGAGGCGTGCGGCGGACCAGTGGCTGGGCAGGGCGGGGCTCATGGTCACAGCCTAGGGCGCGGCGGCCCGGCGCTTTGGATCGGTTGCGCAGGCGCGCGTCACTGCGAAGCGGGCCAGCCGCACGAGCGCGCCACGAAGGCGTAGATCTCCGCCCTGAGGGCGGGCGTTGCTGCGACCTTGACGGTGCCCGTGGGGCCTCCGAGGCGAAGCGTGAGCGGGATGAGGGTTCCGACCTTGTCTTCCGCGACGGCGTGCGGATCGCACCGCGCAGGGCGCACGGTGAGGCGCACGGGGGGCCCACCAGCCGTGAGGCTTACGTCGCGCGGCCACGGCGCCCCGGGGTCCTCGTCGAGGAGCGTCGTGTTGCCG
>NZ_JBKZWT010000293.1:0-4505 GCF_047759905.1 Sinomonas sp. G460-2
CGGTCGAGGACCTCGCGGTCGCCGAGCACGCGGGCCGCGGCGCGCGGGAGCGGTTCGGTCAGGGCCACGAGCATGAGGACCTCGCGCTCGGCGGGGGTGAGGGACTCCATGCTGCTGCGGACGGACTCGGCGAGAGCGTCCCCGCGGCTCGCGAAGCCGCTCGTGAGGAGCCAGATCCCGCGCTTGCGCACGAGCGTTCCCGCCTCGACGGCCTCGTCGATGAGGGACAGCAGGTGGAGCGGGTTGCCGCCGCTGAGGCGGTGCAGGACCCCCGTGGCCGTGACTGACAGGTTCCCGCCGAGGTGTTCCTCCGCCGCGTACTGGCTCTCGGCAAGGCTCAGCGGCGCGAGCTCGATGCGCTCGGCGATGCCGTCGTGCCACATGTCGAGGAAGTCCCGCGGGAGGCCGTTCCGGGCCGTGCCTGCGGCGAGGAGCCGGACCCAGGAGGACGCCACGGCCTCCGCGATGAGGCCCGCGGAGCCGTCGTCGAGATCCTGCGCGTCGTCCACCACGAGGACCACGGGCCGGCGAGCCTCGCCCGAGAGCCGGTGCAGCTCGGCCCAGAGGGCGCGGAGCACGCCGATGCGGTCCTGGACGTCCTCGGGCGAAAGCCTCGGCAGGCATTCGATGAGCGCCGCGTACGTGACGGATCGGAGGCTCCGGCCCGTGCGGAGCTCGAGGATCTCGGACTCGCTGCGCAAGGCCGCGACGACGTCGTCGAGCAGGTAGGTCTTTCCCGCGCCCCCCTCTCCGACCACGAGGACCGCTCCCGCCCCCTCGCGGCGGAGCGCCGCCGCGGCCGCCGCCGCGAGATCACGCCTGGTCGTCTCAGCGACCGATGGGCTCCCAGCCAACTTCACCCCCATCTTCGCGGCCACGTCAGACCAAACCGTCCAGTCCACCTCGAGACGAGACCCCGAGCTTCATGAAGACCTGGTACAGGTGCCCCTCCACCGTGCGGACGGAGACCCCGACCGCATCCGCGATGTCCCGGTTCGACGCGCCAGAGGCGGCCATGACCGCGATCTGCCGCTCGCGCTCGGTGAGGACCGGCGCGGGAACCTGCGGGATGAGCGGAAGCGTCGGCAGGATCCGCGTGAGCCGGTCCAGCCGCGTCTGCGCGCGGCCCGCCGCCGCGGACTCGCTGTGGTCCCGCGCGAAGTCGAGCGCGAGCGCCGCACAGCGGGCCTCGACTGCGTCGAGCTCCATCCCGTACGCCATCTCGGCGGCGTCGAGCAGGGCCTCGGCGTCCTTCCGTCGCGTCGCGCTCGCGACCGCGGCCATGAGGTGCGCGAGCGGTCCCTGCCGGTGGTGCGAGAGGCGCTCGATCCACAGGAACTCGCGCTCGGTCCCGGGGACGCTCGAACCGAATACCCGGATGCCGGCCGCCGTGACGCGGCCGGCGGCCTCGTCCTCGACGGCGTGCTCCAAGAGCGCCTCCGAGGCGGCGGGATCGCCGAGCCAGCGCCGGGCCATGCCCTCGCAGAAGTCCGCGATGAACTCGAAGAGCCACGGCGCGTGCTGGCGGCCCGCGGCAGCGTGCTCGAGGAACCTCTCGGCCTCGCCCGCGTCCCCGATCTGCGCATAGGCGAACGCCGTGGCGGCGTAGGCCGTGTGGAGCGCGTTCTTGGCCGGGAATTCCTCGAGCTGGGCCACGGCATTGAGCAGCGGCTCGAGGGCCGCGCTCCCCCGCCCGGCCAGGACGAGCGCGACGGCGAGGAACAGTTCCGCGATCCCGCCCCGGAGGCTCAGCCGCCGCCCGCCGCGGTCCACGTAGGCCTCGAACAGGTCCACGCACCGTTTCCAGTCGCCGTTGTTGATCCACGCGGCGAAGGCGGCGGTGAGGTACGCGTCGTCGTCCGTGTGCAGCGGCGAGCTCAGCCCGAAGGAGGCCATGAGCGCCGCCGCGTCAGCCTCGCGGCCGCACACGGCCCAGCCCAGGGCGAGCAGGAGCGAGCTCTCGCGGCGGAAGTATTCGCTCGAGCCGGTGCGGCGCGATGCGGACTCGAGCGCGTCGAGGACCGAGGAGAAGTCGCCCCGGAACGCGCGGAGCCGGTACTCGGCGAGGTCCAGGACCTCGCCCGCGTCCTTGAGGTCCGAGGGGTCGGCATCCTCCCTCCGGGCCAGCTCGTCCCACGCGATGTGCAGCGGCTCCTGGGCGTCGCCGCGCTCGGGCAGCCACGTGAGGAGTTCTGACTTCGCCGCGGCGTGGCGTGCCATCGTGACGGGGTCGAGCTCCGCGAACGAGTCGGACGGGACCGCGTCGAGCACCGAGAGCGCCTCGTCCTTGCGTTCGAGGAGGGAGAGCGCCGCGGCCCGCTGGAACGCTGCCTCGACGGCCGTGGGCCCCGCGAGGTCCGGTGCCCGGTCCAGGAGCTCGAGCGCGCGGCGGGGCTCGTAGAGGCCGATCGCCGCGCGGGCCGCGTGCACCGTGAGCTCGGGCGCGAGCGTGCTCCCGACCCCGAGGCTCCACTCGACGTAGGAGACGAGGTCCTCGCGGTCGAGCCCGGTCTCCTCGGGCGCCCCGCCCAGGGACGTGAGGGACGCGAGCTCGCGGTGCCGGTCGGGCCCGAGCCGCTCGCGGACCAGCTCGGCCATGCGCGGCTCGCGCAGGTACGCGCAGCGGTGCTCGGTGGCGTCGACCGCGATGAGCGAACGGTCCTCCATGTCCACGAGCACCTCGGAACCAAAAAGCCCGGCCAGTCCCGCGATCGGGACCCGCCGGGCCACAGCCAGGTGTTCGATGACCTCGCGCACGTCCTGCGGCTCGCGCGCCCACCGGGCACGGATGATCTCATCCGTCCCGCTCCCCGGTTCTGGCTCGACCGCACCGTCGAGCGTCCAGACGCCGCCCCGCTTGTGAAGGTTTCCCGTGGCCCGCTCGCGCCGCACGATCCCCTGCACCGACGCCGGGTTGCCCCCGCACGCGTGGTGGAGCTCTCCCACGGCGGACGAGGCGACGCGCCCGTCCACGAGCGCCGAGACGAGGAGCCGGGTCTCGGGGATGCCGATCCCGCGGAGCGGGATCTCGGCGAGCCGGCCGCGGCGCACGAGGCGCAGGAAGTCCGCCGGAAGATCGGTCGCGCGCTGGGCGACGGCGAGGAGCCTCGCCGTTCCGGTCAGGAGCAGATGCAGGAGGACGCCGATGCTCCCCTCGTCGAGCTCGCCCGTGAACTCGACGACGAGCACTACGGGGTGGCCCCCGGAGTCCTCGCGGAGCATGCGTTCGACGGCGAGCAGGAGGCCCGTCGGAGAGGCGGCGGCGCCCTTCGGGAGCCGCGCGAGGAGCGCGCCCAGGCACGCGTAGTCGAGCGACGGACCCGTGGTCGACGTGCGCAGGCGGAGCGGGTACACACCCCCACCGAGCGTGGTCAGGACGGCGCTCGCGAGGAACGACTTGCCGACCCCGGGCGGGCCCGTGATGACCGTGCCGAGGGAGCCCCGACCCTGCAGCGCACGGGTCGCGGCCTCGAGCTCGTCCTGACGCACGAGCATGGCCCATTGCAGGCGATCGGCCTGGCGCTCCGCCGCATCTGACGACGGCCGCACCGGCCGTCTCGGCAAAACCGAGACAGCTGAATCTCGCAGCATATTCAAGCCTCCCCCCGCCGGTAGCGCGACACGCCGCCGGAGTCAGGCACAGAGTACGCCGAAGTCACAGATCGGCAACAGGGAACTGAGTCCCACCCGATTGGGCCTTTACGCGTCCTTTACGGGGCCTGCGTCAGGGCCCTTCTCCGCCACGTCAGGCCTGGGCCGCACATCGGGCCTGGTCCGCCACGTCGGGCCTGGTCCACCACGTCAGGCCTGGGCCTGGCGCGCGGCGTCCTCGGCCGCGACCCACGCGATCATGGCGCACTTGACCCGGGCGACGTATTTGGAGACGCCCTCGAACGCCGCGGCGTCCCCAAGCACCTCTGGATCCCCCGCGACCGCGCCGCGCGAGCGCAGCATGTCCCGGAAAGCGGCCACGAGCTCGCCGAATTCCTCGGTGGTCGCGCCCTCGGCGAGGTCGTGGAGCACGGAAGCGGAGGCCATTGAGATCGAACACCCGTGGCCCTCCCACCGGAGGCCGCTGATCGCGCCGTCGGCCACGTCGACCCGGACGGTGACCTCGTCGCCGCACACGGGGTTGAGCTGGTGCGACTCGCCGTGGCCGGACCCGGCCGCCGGGGCGCCGTCGAAGCCACTCCCGTGGCGCTCCTTCGCGTGCTCGAGGATCACCTGCTGGTACAGCGCGTCGAGGCTCATGCGCGCGCCTTCGGCCCGAGCCCGAAGAAGCTCCGCACGTCGGCGAGCGTCGCGACGAGCGCGTCGACCTCGGCCTCGGTCGTGTACAGGTACGCGCTCGCGCGCGTCGACGCGGTGAGGCCGAGGCGGCGGTGGAGCGGCTGGGCGCAGTGGTGACCCACGCGGACGGCGATGCCCCGGCTGTCGAGGTACTGGCCGACGTCGTGCGCGTGCACGCCGTCGACGTCGAACGCCGCGAGGCCGAAGCGCGCGTG
>NZ_JBKZWT010000294.1:0-4500 GCF_047759905.1 Sinomonas sp. G460-2
TCGCGACCGCCGTCGCGAAGTACTGGGTGTGCAAGCGCGGGCCGGCCCACGCCGCCGAGGCGCTCGAGTGCCTCGGCGGGAACGGCTACACGGAGGACTTCCCCCTCGCGATGCGGTATCGCGAGCAGCCGGTCATGGCCATCTGGGAGGGATCGGGGAACGTCGTGGCGCTCGACGTCCTGCGGGCGCTCGCGCGGGAGCCCGACGCGGCCGAGGCGCTTGCGGACGAGCTCGAGGCTCAGCGCGGCGTGGACCCCGTGCTCGACGCCCAGCTCGGACGCGCGCTCTCGCTCCTCTCCGACGCGGCGCGGGAGCCGGAGGAGGCGCAGGCGTGGGCCCGTCGGCTCGCGGAGGAGCTCGCGCTGGCCCTCCAGGGGTCCCTCCTTGTGGGGCACGCGCCGTCGTCCGTCGCGGAGGCGTTCCTCGGCGCGCGGCTCGGCGAGAAGCGGACGCTCGGCTACGGGTGTCTTCCGGACACTGCGCGAACGGCGGAGATCCTCGCCCGGGTGTAGCGCCGTCCCGTTTTCACCGGGCGCCCTTCCCCGCATTGGGTCCGCGGGCCAACCACCCCATTGCGAGGAAGCCGCCCCACTGCGGGGATGCAACCCCGGTCAGCCCTCCCAGCACCGGCAGTCCCAAGTCACGCAGCAGCGGCAAACGCGGCAGCGAGGCGGGCGGCCACGAGCTCGGTCCTGTCGAGGTCGGCCCACGTCAGGCGGATGACCCGCCAACCGAGCTCGATCAGCGCCGACTCACGCCGCCGCTCAAGCAAGAGGGCCTCGGCGGTCGGGCGGTAGTCGAAGTACTTGGCGCGGCCATCGAGAAGGCCGAGGAGTTGCGCCGCTCGCGCCCGCCCCCGCGTGAACTCCGCGGACTCCAGCTCGGCCCTGAGCTCGCCAGGCAGTACGCCCCACGCCGGATCCGGTCGAAGACACCGGCGCGAACGCACGCACTGATGACTCGGTCGTCGATGCCCGCCTCGATCAACTGGCTCGTCGAGGCGATCATCCCTCCGGGCCACCTCTCGACGGCCGCAGTCAGCGCAATTCGGGTCTCCATGCTGTCATCGTCCTCAATCCGGGCGAGTTTCGCGCCCGCCAGCGCCCGTATGTGGATAACCGGCGAGGGGGCCGCACGAGCCGGGTGCCGCCGTCGTACGCTGTGGCTGCGCATCCGCGCCCGTGCCCGCGCCGGGCGCCCTTCGCCGCACCGGGCGCCCTTACCCGCATTGGAGCCGCGGGCCCGCCACCCCATTGCGGCTAAGCCGCCCCACTGCGGGGAAACCGCCCCGATCCGGACCCGATCCGACGTGACCGACGCCGCTCGTCACGCTCGGACACCGCCGCCGGGAGGGCCGCCGCCCTGCCCTAGACTGGGCACATTCTGTAGGAGTGCTGCGGCCGGACCGGAGCTCGAAGGCGGGGGCTGCCATGGACATCGACTTCGCTGCGTCGAAGCAGTCCACGATCGGCATGGAGTGGGAACTCGCCCTCGTGGACCGCCATGGCGGGGAGCTCGTGTCCGTCGCGCCCGAGGTGATGCGCCGCGTCTTCGACGAGCACCCCGAGCTCAGCGGGGACTGTCCCCGCGTCCACCAGGAGCTGCTCCTCAACACGGTCGAACTCGTCACGGACGTCCACAACACCGTGGCCGAGGCCAAGGCGGACCTCGCCACCACCATGGCGGCCGTCCGCAGCGTCACAGACCGCATCGGCGTCGAGCTCTTCTCCGCGGGCAGCCACCCGTTCAGCCCGCCACGCCTCCAGCCGGTCACGGACAAGGAGCGCTACGCGAAGCTCATTGACCGCACGCAGTGGTGGGGCCGCCAGATGGTCATCTACGGCGTCCACGTTCACATCGGCCTCGATCGCCGGGACAAGGCTATGCCCGTGCTCGACGCTCTGGTCAACTACTTCCCGCACTTCCAGGCGCTCTCCGCCTCGAGCCCGTACTGGAGCGGGGAGGACACGGGCTACGCGTCCCAGCGGGCCCTCATGTTCCAGCAGCTCCCGACCGCGGGCCTCCCGTTCCAGTTCCCCCGGTGGGAGGACTTCGAGCACTACGTCGACGACATGCTCACCACTGGCGTCATCGACATGATCAACGAGATCCGGTGGGACATCCGGCCGGTGCCGCGGCTTGGAACGATCGAGATGCGCGTGTGCGACGGCCTCTCGACCCTCGAAGAGGTCGGCGCGATCGGCGCCCTCACCCAGTGCCTCGTCGAGGAGGCCTCCCGCACCCTCGACGCGGGCGGCACGATCCCGACCATGCCCCCGTGGCACGTCCAGGAGAACAAATGGCGCGCGGCCCGCTACGGGCTCGACGCGATCATCATCCTCGATGCCGCGGGGAACGAGCAGCTCGTCACCGAGCACTTGGCCGAGACCCTCGACCGGCTCGAGCCCATCGCGCGGGACCTCCGCTGCGAGTCCGAGCTCCGCGACATCGAGGGCATTCTGCGCCGGGGCGCGGGCTACCAGCGGCAGCGCCGCACCGCCGAGCGGCACGGCGGCGACCTGCGCGCCGTCGTCCTCGAGGAGGCGCGCCTCATGCGCCAAGGCCACCCCGCGTGAGTCCGCAAGACGGACGACGGCGCCGCTCGCCCGCGCGGCTCGTGTTCGTCGTCGCGGTGGTCGCCGTGGCCCTCGCAGTGACCTCGCACTTCCAGGCCGCGCTCATCGTCGCGGCCCTCGGCGCCGTCTACGGCCTGGTCGAGGCGGTCATCGCGTGGCGGCGGCGAGGCCCGCGCCCCTGATCGACCCGGCGCTGTGTTCCGGCGCGTACGCGTTTTCCTCGGCAACCGCCTTGCGCGCGTTCGGGCCAAACCACAATCCGCGGAATGACGCGGAACACCCTGGCCCGCCAGCCGGGTGCCAACCAGTACGCGTACTGGTTGGCACCCGCAGGCCGGGCTACACCGACACGGTCGTGACGGGCAGGGATGAGTCCGGCGCGAACGCGAGGTCGCTCGGCGAGCCGCCGTCCATGATGACGCGGGCGGCGAGCGCCGCGACCATTGCGCCGTTGTCCGTGCACAGCGAGAACGGCGGCACGGCGAGCGAGATCCCCGCCTCGGCACACCGGGACGCGGTGAGCTCGCGAAGCCGAGAATTAGCGGCCACTCCCCCGCCGAGGAGCAGGTTCCGGATCCCCTGCTCGCGGCACGCGAGGACCGCCTTCGACGTCACGACGTCCACGACCGCCTCCTGGAACGAGGCGGCGATGTCCGCGACGGGCACAGGCCTCCCCGCGGCCTCGTGCTGCTCGACGCACCGCGCCACGGCGGTCTTGAGGCCCGAGAAGGACCAGTCGTAGCGATGCGGCCCGGGGGCCTCCGCTGACCCCATGTACTTGGGCTGCGTGAGGCCGCGCGGGAAGCGGAAGGCGCGCGGATCGCCCTCGCGAGCGAGCCGGTCGATGGCCGGCCCGCCGGGATAGCCGAGGCCGAGGAGGCGCGCGACCTTGTCGTACGCCTCGCCGGCGGCGTCGTCGATCGTTGACCCGAGCAGCTCGACGTCGGAGGCGATGTTGCTCACGCGCAGGATCTCCGTGTGCCCGCCGGAGACGAGCAGAGCGCCGAGGTCCTCGGGGAGCTCCCCGCCGTAGACCCCGCCGTCGAGCAGCCCGACGCCCACGTGGGCGACGAGGTGGTTGATCGCGAACAGGGGCTTGCCCGTGGCCACGGCGAGCGCCTTCGCGGCGCACACCCCGACCATGAGCGCACCGGCGAGCCCGGGCCCGGACGTCACCGCAAGCGCATCGACGTCCTCGAGCGTCACGCCCGCGGTGTCGAGGGCCTCGCGGAGCGTTGGCACCATGGCGTCGAGGTGTGCGCGGGACGCGATCTCGGGGATGACCCCGCCGAAGCGCACGTGCTCGTCCATCGACGAGGAGACGGTGTTGGCCAGGAGCGTCGCGCCGCGCACGATCCCGACGCCGGTCTCGTCGCACGAGGACTCGATGCCGAGCACAAGCGGCTGGTTCACTGGACTCCCCCCTCGCCCGAGGGCGAGGCCTCGAGCGGCAGCTGCATGATGAGCGCGTCGACGCCGTCGCGGTAGTAGCGCCGCCGCGTGTGGATCTGCGCGAAGCCGAAGCGCCGGTACAGCGCCTGCGCGCGCGGGTTGTCGGCGCGGACCTCGAGGAGCACGTCCCGCGCGCCGCGCCGCCGGGCCTCCGCGATGAGCTCGGTCAGCACGGCTGAGCCGATCCCCCGCCCCTCACGCTCAGGCACGACCGCGATGGTCTGCACATCCGCAATGGGCGGCACGCACATGACTCCCGCGTACGCCACGATCCGGCGGGCCCCGCCCGGCGCGGCCTCCTCCGCCACGTAGTACCGCCGGGTCGAGGGCTGGGCAAGCTCGTCCCTGAACATGCGCTCGGGCCACGCGTCGAAGGGGAAGAGCGCCTTCTCGAGCTCGTGGACCGCAGGAACGTCCGCCTCCGTCATGTCGCGGAGCGTGACGCCGTCGGGCATCCGGCCCGCGCCGGTCG
>NZ_JBKZWT010000295.1:0-4478 GCF_047759905.1 Sinomonas sp. G460-2
CCGCGGAGGCGCTCCGTATCGCCGCGTGGCGCCCGCGCGTCGGCTTCGAGACGGACGACAAGGTGATCCCGCACGAGCTGGATCTCCTGCGCACGGCCGTGCATCTGGCAAAGGGCTGCTACAAGGGCCAGGAGACGGTCGCGCGAGTCCACAACCTCGGGCACCCGCCGCGGCGGCTCGTCATGCTCCAGCTCGACGGCTCCACGCACACGCTCCCCGCGCCCGGCAGTCCCGTCTTCGTCGCCACGGACGACGGCGGCGAGAAGCAGGTGGGTCGCGTCACCTCCGCGGCACTCCACTTCGAGATGGGTCCGATCGCGCTCGCGGTCGTCAAGCGCAGCACCCCCGCGGACGCCGCACTCACCGTCCGCGGCGAGGCGGAGGGCGAGGTCTACGCCGCGGCCCAGGAGACGATCGTCGCGCCCGAGGCCGGGCAGGTGGTCCACCGGCCCACCGGGCTCCTGCGCGGCTCACACTGATCAGGCAGCCACCAAGGAGGACCCCGTGACCGACCAGCCCCAGCCCTCCGCGCCGGGCGCGCCGGACGACGACGTCGTCGAGCTCGCCTCGCGGCTGTTCGAGGCCGCGCGAGCCGGGGACGAGCCCACGCTCAAGGCGTATCTCGAGGCGGGGGCGCCGTCGTCGCTCGCGAACCAAGCGGGGGACTCGCTCGTGATGCTCGCCGCCTACCACGGGCACGCCGGGGTGGTGCGGCTGCTCGGCGCCCACGGCGCGGACGTAGCCGCCGCGAACGACCGCGGCCAGACTCCGCTCGCGGGCGCGGTCTTCAAGGGCTACGGGGACGTCGTGGAGGCCCTCCTCGAACTCGGCGCCGATCCGGACGCGGGCGCTCCGTCCGCGCGCGAGGCGGCCCAGATGTTCGGCAGGCAGGAGATGCTCGCGCGCTTCGACGTGTGATCTCGGTCTCTGATCGCGGCGGGCGAACACTTGCGGACGTCTGCTGTCCGCAGGAAGTGAGACCCTTGTTCGGTGGAAAGAATCGAGCGGCCGTGGGCCGCCCTCTGGTCCCTCGTCATCGGCTTCTTCATGATCCTCATCGACACGACGATCGTGTCGGTGGCAAACCCTGCGATCATGCGCGGCATCGGCGCGGACATCAATGAGGTCATCTGGGTCACGAGCGCGTATCTCCTCGCGTACGTCGTGCCCCTCCTCATCACGGGGCGCCTCGGCGATCGCTTCGGCCCCAAGAACATGTACCTCATGGGCCTCGTGATCTTCACGCTCGCCTCGCTGTGGTGCGGCCTCTCCGGGAGCGTCACGTCCCTCATCGCGGCCCGCGTGGTCCAGGGCCTCGGCGCGGGCCTCATGACGCCGCAGACGATGGCCGTCATTACGCGCATCTTCCCGCCCGAGCGCCGCGGCGCGGCCATGAGCATCTGGGGCTCGACCGCGGGCGTCGCGATGCTCGTAGGCCCGATCCTCGGCGGCCTCCTCGTGGACGGCTTCGGCTGGGAGTGGGTCTTCTTCATCAACGTCCCGGTCGGCATCGTCGGCTTCTTCCTCGCGATGCGCCTCGTCCCGAAGCTCACCACCCACTCGCACCGCTTCGACTGGCTCGGCGTCGCGCTGAGCGGCGTCGCGATGTTCCTCATCGTCTTCGGCATCCAGGAAGGCCAGACGTATTCGTGGGGCACCATCACGGGGCCCATCACGGTGTGGGGGATCATCATCGCGGGCATCGTCGTCATGGCGCTCTTCGTGGTCTGGCAGGCCATCAACAAGGCAGAGCCGCTCGTTCCGCTGGGCCTGTTCCGTGACCGCAACTTCTCGCTCGCGAACCTCGGCATCTCGACCGTGGGCTTCGCGGTGACCTCGTTCGGCCTCCCGACGATCTTCTACTACCAGCTCGTGCGGGGCATGACCCCGACGCAGTCGGCCCTCATGATGATCCCCATGGCGGTCCTCTCGGGCGGCCTCGCGCCGGTGGCGGGGAAGTTTGTGGACCGCGGGCACGCGAAGGCCATGAACATCGGCGGCATGTTCCTGTTCGCGCTTTCGCTCTGGCTCTACTCGGTGCTTCTGACGCCGGATCAGAACCTTGCGGTGCTGCTCATTCCGGGCGCCGTGCTGGGCCTTGCCAACGCGGGCCTCTGGGGCCCGCTCGCGACGCTTGCGACCCGCAACCTCCCGCCGCAGCTCGCGGGCGCGGGCTCTGGCATCTACAACACGACGCGCCAGATCGGTTCCGTGCTCGGGAGCGCCGCGATCGCGGCGTTCATGCAGGCACGCCTCGCGGACGACCTCCCGGCCCGCCCTGGCGGGGGCGGTCAGAGCACGAGCGCGCTTGCCGCGGGACAACTTCCGGCGATCCTGCAGAGCGGGTTCACGACCGCGATGTCCCAGTCGGTGCTGCTCCCCGCGGCGATCGTGCTGATCGGCCTGGTGGTGGCCTTCTTCTTTGTCAAGGTGCGCCCCGCGCCCAGCCGGCCCGCCCAGGCCGGCTCCCGCGAGGGCTCGCCCGTCGAGGCCGAGCGCCCGTAGGCTGGGGGGCATGACTGCCGCCCCGCGCATTCCCCTCTCGTCCGGCCACAGCATCCCGCAAATCGGGCTCGGGACGTGGCCGCTCGACAATGCGCAGGCGGCGGAGGTCATCGCGACCGCGCTCGAACTCGGGTACCGGCACGTGGACACGGCCGAGAACTACGGGAACGAAGAGGGCGTGGGGGAGGGCCTCCGTCGCTCCGGCGTGCCGCGCAAGGACGTCTTCGTGACGACCAAGTTCAACCGGGAGTGGCACAGCGTCGCCGGCGTGCGCGAGGCGTGGGAGCGCAGCGTGCGCCGGCTCGCGCTCGACTACCTCGACCTGTTCCTCGTGCACTGGCCGAACCCGGACCAGGGCACGTACGTCGAGGCGTGGGACGGGCTCCTGGCCCTCCGCGAAGAGGGGAAGGTCCGCTCCGTCGGCGTCTCCAACTTCACGCCCGCCCACCTCGACGCAATCATCGCGGCGACCGGCGTTGGCCCGGACGTCGATCAGATTCAGCTGAGCCCGTACTGGACTCAGCAGGCCGCGCGTGCGTATCACCTTGGGCACGCGATCGTGACCGAGTCGTACAGCCCGATCGGCCAGGGCAGGGACCTCCTCGCCGAGCCCGCCGTCGTGGCCGTCGCCGAGGCGCACGGGGTGACGCCCGCGCAGGCGGTGCTCCGCTGGCACACGCAGCAGGGGCTCGTCGCGATCCCCAAGTCGGCCTCGCCGCAGCGGCTCTCTGAGAATCTCGACGTGTTCGGCTTCGACCTCACGCGCGAGGAGCTCGCGGCGCTCGACGCCCTCGACGGGATGGGTCCCGCGGCTTCAGATCCGGACACGTTCGGGCACTGATCTGGCGGTTACGACTCGTCCGGAGCTTGCCCTCCCAAGGGCAGCTGAGGGCGACGACCCCAAGCCGAGACGCGGATCGCAACGAAGACCAGGCCCGAGAGCGCAAGCCACAAAGCGATCACGCCGAGCCAGTTCGCAACCCCGAATCCGAGCGACCACGAGCCGTCTGCGCGATTGGTCGCTTCAAAGTAGACCCCTCCGAAGAGACCGACCGCCCTGGTCCCGGGTTCGCGGGGCGAGCACATGAGCACGAGGATTGCGCCGGTCACCACGATGAGTGTTCCGGCGGCCCCTGCCTTCATGGCGCCGACAACTGCGCGACCTGTGCGGCGCGATGGCCGGATCATAGTGCTTTACCTACCGCAAGATTGCCCATGCTCACACGGTAGCTGGTAGTAGAAGCACTGATTGATGGGTGCGCTGGCCTGGGGTCGGCGGCGGCGATGAGCCCCTTATGAGCGGAGCGCGGAAGCCGGGTCTGCTCGGGCCGCGATCAGCGCCGGGTAAAGGGCGGCCAGCGCGCCTGTTGCGCCCCCTGATCCAACCGAGACAAGAGGCAGGGTCAGGGACAAGACCGGCTCCCAGCCGCTTGCCGCGGAGACTGCTATGACAGCCAGGGTTCCGGCTACCCCGCCCGCAAGCCCGCCTGCCAGACCAAGGAGAGTTCCCTCGAGGATGAAGATCGAGGCGATGGTGCGTTTCCTCATCCCAAGTGCTCGCCGTAGGGCGATCTCGGGAATTCGCGACTGCACGGACAGGTACATCGCGGTCGCGGCAGTGAGCGCGGCGAGAACCAGCAGCACGCTCGATACGCCGGTGATCATGAGTCCCAGTTCGGCGCCCACACCCAAGCGGAGGTTTCTGAGGTCTGCAACTGAGTTAACCGAGATGCCCGCCGGTGCGCCGGGAGCCAAGGCCTTGGGAATCGCTTCGCCGAGAGCGGCAGGGAATCCATCAGTGGTTCTGACGACGTATTCGGGATGGAGATTGCCAATGTGTCTCGCGGCGGCCGCGTTGAGGTAGACCTGCTGGTCGACGAGCGGGTCGCGGCCGGCTTGCGAGGCGATGCCGACCACTGGAACGGGGACTTGGCCTACCCAGATGAGAACGCCCGGGGCGGCTCTCGCGACGC
>NZ_JBKZWT010000296.1:0-4474 GCF_047759905.1 Sinomonas sp. G460-2
GCTGGGTCGAATCGTCGTGGAGGAGCATGCCCGGGACGGCGGCCTGCGCGGCGCGGATGTCCCCGCGGCGGATCGCCTCGGAAGCCTCCGCGAGCTTGATCGAGTTGGCCGGCCGGTTCCGGGGATCCTTCGAGAGCATCGACATGAGCAGGGCGCGGACCGGGGCGGGGATCTGCTCGGGAAGCGGCGGCGGCGCGTCGTTGACCTGGGCGAGCGCGATCGCGATCTGGCTCTCGCCCGAGAACGGCCGGTGGCCCGTGAGGCACTCGTAGCCGATGACGCCGAGCGAGTAGATGTCGCTCGAGCCCGTGGCCTGCTGGCCCGTGGCCTGCTCGGGCGCGAGGTATTGGGCCGTGCCCATGACCTGACCGGTCTGGGTGAGCGGCACCTGGTCGGCGAGGCGCGCGATGCCGAAGTCCGTGACCTTGACCCGGTTGTCCGGCGTGATGAGCAGGTTGCCGGGCTTGATGTCGCGGTGCACGAGTCCGCGCGCGTGCGCGACGGCGAGGGCGCGCGCCGTCTGGGCCATGATGTTGAGCGTGCGGTCGGGGGAGAGCACCTTCTCGCGCTCGAGGATCGAGCTCAGGGGCTCCCCGGGCACGAGCTCCATGACGAGGTAGGCGGAGCCGCTGTCCTCGCCGTAGTCGAACACGTTGGCGATGCCGGGATGGTTGAGCAGCGCCGTGTGCTGGGCCTCGTTGCGGAACCGCTGGAGGAAGCCGGGATCGCCCGCGTACTCCTCCTTGAGGATCTTGATCGCGACGTTCCGCCCCAGTACCTCGTCGCGGGCGTTCCACACTTCGCCCATGCCACCGATGGCGATCCGGCTCTCCAGGTGGTACCTGCCGCCCAAGGTGATGCCCGACGTCGGTCTCACTTCTTCAACACCGCCTCAAAGATCTTGCTCGCGCTTGGACTGGTCAGTTTGGCGCCGGTCGCAACGTCGACGCCCTCCATCACGATGGTCACCTGCACCTGCGGATTGTCCGCTGGGGCAAAGCCGGTGAACCACGAGTTGTTCTTGCCGCTCGTGCCGAGCTCGGCCGTTCCGGTCTTGCCGGCCACCTGCACGCCGGGCACCGCGGCGCCCTTGGCGATGCCGTTCGAGACCACGTCGGTCATCCATTCCGTGATCTGCCGGGCGATGTCCGGCGTCGTGGAAGTCCGGAGCACCTCGGGCTTCGGCTCGTCGACCACGCGGAGGTCGGGCGCGCGCACCGTCTTGACGAGCGAGGGCTTCATCTGGACGCCGCCGTTCGCGATCGCGTCGGTCATGAGCGCGATCTGCAGGGGAGAGGCGGTCGTGTTGAACTGCCCGATCGAGGCCTGCGCGAGCTGCGACTGGTCGAGGTTCTTGGGCCACACGCCGCTCTGGTACTCGAGGTGCAGGAGGTTCCCCGCGTCCTGGCCGAAGCCGAACGCGGCCGCCTGCTTCCCGATCGCATCCTGCCCGAGGTCGAGCGCGATCGACGCGAACGGCGTGTTGCACGACTGCTCGAGCGCGAACGCGAAGCTCGCCTGATTCTGCGTGTAGCAGTTGCCGCCCGCATAGTTCGGAAGCTTCGCGGTGCTCCCGGGCAGCGTCATCTCCGCGGGGTTCGGCAGGACGCTGTCCTTGTTGTACTTGCCGGACGCGAGCGCGGCGGCGGTGTCGACGAGCTTGAACACCGAGCCGGGCGCGAGCAGCTCGCCGGTGGGCCCGCTCACGTTCTGGAAGAGGTTGATGCCCTGGATGCCCTGGAGCTTCGTCATGGCCGCCTGCGCGGCGGCCTGATCGTGGGTCGCGATCTGGTTGGGGTCATAGCTCGGCTTCGACGCCATGGCGATGATCGCGCCGGTCTTCGGGTTCGTGACCACGATCGAGCCGCGCTGCCCGTCCGGGATGAGGCTGTACGCGAGCTTCTGGATCGCGGGGTCGATCGTGAGCTCGACCGACGCGCCCTGCGGCTGCTGGCCGAGGAACAGCTGCTTGATCCGGTCGAGGAGGAGCTGGTCGGACTGCCCCGTGAGCGCCGCGTTGACGCTCTTCTCGAGGCCCGTCGAGCCGAAGATGTTCGAGTAGAAGCCCGTGAGGCCCGCGTAGAGCTCGGGCTGGAGGTACTGCCGCTGGAACTTGCAGCTCTCCGAGCCGCTCGCCACCGACTGCACGATCGGCTGCCCGCCCACCACGATCGTTCCGCGGTCTTGGCAGAACGTCTGGAGGATCGCGCGGTTGTTCCACTGGTTGGACGTCAGATCGTCGGCGCCCACCACTTGGACGTAGCTGATCGAGCCGAGGATGAGGGCAAACATGGCAGCGATGGCCACCCACGCGTTTCTGATGGCCTGATTCACTGCTTCACCACCTGGGTCTTGGTCGTCTCCGTCGCGCTGCGGCGACCGGACGACGGCGGGACGGAGGGCGTCTCGTGAAGGGTCTGGGGGCCGAGGTGGGCTTCATCTAGCTTTTTGCCTCCGGACGGCCTGGGGGCCTCGTCTAGCCTTTTGCCTCCGGACGGCCTGGGGGCCTCGTCTAGCTTTTTGCCTCCGGACGGCCTGGGGGCCTCGTCCGGAGAGAAAGGCGTCGTGTCCACGGGCCGGCGGGCGGCGTTGGAGATCACGAGGACAAGGGCCACGATGATCCAGTTGGCCAGGAGCGACGAGCCGCCGGCCGCGAGGAACGGAGTCGTGAGGCCCGTAAGCGGGATGAGGCGGGTCACGCCGCCGATCACCACGAAGCACTGGAGCCCGATCCCCGCGGACAGGCCGCACGCGAGGAGCTTGCCGAACGCGTCCCGGGCGCCGATCGCGGCGCGCATGCCGCGCGTCACGAGGAGCGCGTACAGGACAACGATCGCGAACAGGCCCACGAGGCCGAGCTCTTCGCCGAACGCCGCGATGATCATGTCCGAGTGCGCGAACGGCACGAGGTCCGGCCGACCCTGGCCCATGCCGGTGCCGATGAGCCCGCCGTTGGCCATGCCGAACAGGCCCTGGACGATCTGGTAGCTGCCGCCGTACTGGCGGCCGAAGACCTCGGGGTCGAACGCGTTGAGCCAGCCGTCGATGCGCAGCCGGATGTGCGGGAAGATGAGGCTCGATGCCATCGCACCGGCGAACATGAGCAGGACGCCGAGGATCGCCCAGCTCGCGCGGCTCGTGGCCACGTAGATCATCGAGATGAAGATCCCGAAGAACAGGATCGACATGCCGAGATCGTGCTGGAAGATGAGGATCCCGATGCTCGCGAGCCACGCGACGACCATGGGCCCGAGGTCCTTGAAGCGGGGGAGCTGGAGCTTCCCGAGCCGGCGCCCCGCGAGCAGGATGAGGTCGCGGTTCGTCGAGAGGTAGCCGGCGAAGAAGACGCCGATCGTGATCTTCGCGACCTCGCCCGGCTGGAACGAGGCCGGGCCGATGCGGATCCACACCTGCGCGCCGTTGACGTCCCCGGCCGTGATGCCCGGGACGAGCGGCAGAACGAGCAGCACGGCGCTCAGAATGAGCGAGATGTACGTGAAGCGGCGGAGCGTGCGGTGGTCCTTGAGGAACAGGATGACGCCGATCGCGAGCCCCATTCCGATGATCGTCCAGCGGGCCTGCGCGTCCCCGTAGTCCGTGACCGGCGAGGCCGTGATGTCGAGCCGGTGGATCATCGCGACCCCGAGGCCGTTGAGCGCCACGACGATCGGCAGGATGAGCGGGTCAGCGTATTTCGCGCGGAACCGGAGCGCGACGTGCACGGCGAGCGATGCGGCGCACACGATCCCGGTCTGCATCCAGAAGTCGCTCCCGAGGCTCAGGCCCTGGTTGATCGACGTCATGGCGTTCGCGCCGTTGCCCACGGCGAGGGCGAGGACCAACAGGACGAGTTCGATGTTGCGCCGCGGCCGGGCGGCGGCTTCGACTGCGCTCACTACTGGCCTCCCAAGCACGGGTTGGTGGGCGAGGGGCTTCCGGACGGCCGCGGCGAGGAAGGCGCCGGAGACGGGCTCGCCGGCGGCGGGACCGGGCTCGGCGGAGGGACCGCGCTGGCCGAGGGGACAGCGCTGGGCGACGCGGACGCGCCGGGCGTGGGGGCGGACGACGGCGCGTTGAGGCACGTTTGCGGGTTGGTCCGGATGGACGCGACGATCTCCTGGGCCTCCGAGAGGCTGTTCGCGGGGATGCCCGCGCGGAGCTTCTGCTGCTGGAAGTCTGGCAGCGAGCTCATCGTGATGTCGGTGGTCGAGGCCACCTTCGAGAGCGAGATGGGGCCCAGAGTCTGGGAGATGCCGTTGTAGATGGCCACGCGGTCTCCCGACGCGCCCACGTAGTACCGGGTCTGCGTCCACGCGTATCCGAACCACAGGCCCAGGAGGATCGCGATCGCCACGATGGCCCCCAGGATGAGGCGGAACCACCGGCGCACGCGGCGGCGGGTGATCTCCGTCTCCGACTCGGTCTCCGTCTCCTCGGCCTCCACGTCGGCGTCCGAGGCTCGGTGGGTGAGGAG
>NZ_JBKZWT010000297.1:0-4455 GCF_047759905.1 Sinomonas sp. G460-2
TCCGCGGCTGTGCAGCGGATCCCCGCGATCCGCTCTGCGCTCGCAGGGATCGCCGCGGAGAGCGACGGCGAGCCGGAATCGGTCTCGGAGGATTTGGCCGTCCGGGGGGTCGCGGAGGCTGGGCCGGGCCTCGAGATCGAGGGGCTCGCGGCCGGTTGGCCGGCGCAGGCGGACGTCTTCTCGGGGATCACCGCACGGGTCGCCCCAGGGGAGTGGCTCGTGGTTGCGGGGCCGTCCGGGAGTGGGAAGACGACGATCCTCGCCGTCCTGCTGGGCTTCCTTGCCCCGCGCGAGGGCCTCGTGCGCACGGGCGGGCGTGTCGCGTGGTGCCCTCAGGAGTCCCATCTGTTCGACTCGACCGTACGTGGGAATCTCGCAGTGGCCCGCGCACGCGACGAAGCGCCGGACGACGCCGAGCTGTGGGCCGCGCTCGACCGGGTGGGGCTCGGTGCCCACGTTCGCTCGCTCCCCGGTGGGCTCGACGCCCGCATCGGCAGCCGGGGCTCAGAGCTCTCCGGCGGCCAGCGTCAGCGGCTCGCGGTCGCCCGGACGCTCGTGGCGGACGCCGCCGTCGTGCTCCTCGACGAGCCCACGGCACATCTCGACCCGGAGGCGGCCGGCGAGCTCGTCTCCGAGCTCCATGAGGCCCTCGCGGACCGGACGGTCGTCATGGTGACGCATCACGCGTCGGAGCTGCGGGACGGCGATCTGCTGCTCCGTCTCGACGCGGCGGATGACGGCGTGCGGAGGCTTGCGCTGCTGTGAGCTGGCGCTCGACGAAGCGCCGCTCCGGGCCGTCGTCGGTTTGAAGAATTTCGGGGACTCAGCCGCGCACGTCGTGGAGGTGGTGTTCGACGTCATGGAGGAAGTACTGCGCGAGGGTCACGACCGTGAACTCTGAACCGTTGCTCCGCAGTCCACGCCGGCCGTAGGCGTCCTCAGGGACCGCGTCGAACGCGTCCCGGGTCGCGGTGCCCTGTTCGGCGAGCTCCACCCGCACGACCGCCGGATCCGCGTCGGCGTACGACTTCTCGACCGCGGTCGCGTCCTGGTCCCAGTTCTCGAACTGTGCCCCATCTTCAGCGAGCATGAGGCCGAGCCGCTTCCGGAAGAGCTCGAAGACGTCCCGCACGTGGAAGCCGTACTCGAGCGGCGACCACGTCGAGGGGTCTGGGCGCTCGAGGACGTCGTCCCGCCTCAGCGCCGCGTCCCAGCGCGGCAGGGTCGCGGTGACGCGCTCGGCAACGTCGTGCGGCGTGAGGCCTCTCGCGTCGAAGCCGCATTCGGGGCACTTGCGCTCGAGGACCCAGGTCCAGTCCTTCGAGTCAGGGGTGATCGCCATGGGCGCAGTCTATCCGTCGGGGAGGACGGCGATCACGGCCAGATCCGCCGATCCCCGTTGGCCGATCTTGGTCCCCGCCCCGCCGGTTGCGTTACGAAACCATAACGCTTCGAACGCCTCTTCGGTTACCGATCCGTAGGAGTGCGGGCGCGTGGTGTGCTTCCCGGCCTTTGCTCTGTGTTTACTGGGATGCGCGGGCCCCGCGAGGCGGCGATTGGGCCGCCGAGTGCGGGTGGCTGCCTCGCCCCGAATGTGACACGCGTCATCTCGCGAGGCAGTATCTGAGATGCAACTCTCAAATATGGCGACTAAAGTGGGGTGCTGCCCGACAGCGGGGCAACTGACAGTCACAGCAATCGACTCCGCGAGAGAAGCGAGAATGCCGAGAGACCTAAGCCAGACCGCACACGAGTCCGCCGCGGACGTGGCGCCCACGGGGCGCCGCCGGATCACCTTCCGCAAGCGGCGCCTCAGGGTCGACGACGTTCACGTCGTGGACCGTTCCATGCTTCGCCGAGCCATCGGCGGGACGATCGTGGGAAACACGATGGAATGGTTCGACGTCGGCGTCTTCGGCTACCTCATTACAACGATGGGCCCCGTGTTCCTGCCCAAGGCTGACGCCTCGGTGCAGACGCTGTTCCTCCTCGGGACCTTCGCCGCGACGTTCGTGGCCCGCCCAGCCGGCGGTGTCTTCTTCGGATGGCTCGGCGACAAGATTGGCCGCCAGCGCGTCCTCGCGGCGACCCTCATCATGATGGCCGCGTCGACGTTCGCGCTCGGCCTCCTGCCCGGCTACAACCAGATCGGGCTGTGGGCGGCCGTGCTGCTCGTGCTCGTGAAGCTTGTCCAGGGCTTCTCGACGGGCGGCGAGTATGCGGGCGCCACGACGTTCGTGAGCGAGTATGCGGCCGACCGCCGCCGTGGCTTCTTCGCGAGCTTCCTCGATATGGGCAGCTACCTCGGCTTCGCGTTCGGCGCGGCACTCGTGTCCGTGCTGCAGCTGACGCTGGGTTCCCACGCGATGGGCGACTTCGGCTGGCGCATCCCGTTCCTCGCGGCAGGCCCGCTCGGCGCGATCGCGATCTACTTCCGTCTGAAGATCGAGGAGAGCCCGACGTTCCAGGCGGCGCTCGACATGCAGGAGCACGCGGTTCACGAGCTCGCGGCGAACGACGAGGGCGCCCAGAAGGGCCCGCTCCAGCTTGTGCGCCAGTACTGGCGAGAGATCGTCGTCTCGATGGTCCTCGTCGCGGCCGCCAACACGGTGGGCTACGCGCTGACCTCGTACATGCCGACCTACCTCACGGAATCCAAGGGCTACGACGAGCTGCACGGTACCCTGCTCACGATCCCCGTGCTCGTGATCATGAGCCTGTGCATCCCGCTCACGGGCCGCCTCTCCGACCGTATCGGCCGCCGCCCAGTCCTGTGGACGGGCGCCATCAGCACGATTGTGCTGGCGATCCCGGCGTTCCTGCTGATCGGCATAGGAAGTGTGTGGGCGACGCTCGGTGGGCTCGCACTCATCGCGTTCCCCGTGACGTTCTACGTCGCCAACCTTGCGTCCGCGCTGCCCGCGCAGTTCCCGACGGCGAGCCGCTACGGCGGCATGGGCATTGCGTACAACTTCGCTGTGGCCATCTTCGGCGGCACGACGCCGTTCATCGTCGACGCGCTCATCCAGGCGACGGGCGACGACATGATGCCCGCGTACTACCTCATGGGCACGTCGGTTGTCGGCGCTGTCGCGATCTTCTTCCTGCACGAGTCTGCGGGCCGTCCGCTGCCCGGTTCGATGCCGAGCGTCGAGTCGCCTGCTGAGGCGCGCGACGTCGTTGCCCAGCAGGACCACGACCCGCTCATCGACCTCGAGCACATGCCCCTCTCCGAGGTGCCAGTCGCGGTCGCGGAGAACGGCGACGCGATCCAGCTCCCGCTCGATCACCCCGCGGCCGTTGCGGCCGCCCAGCGCGAGGGCGTGGATCTCGAGGCAACGGCCCTCGAGGCCCAGGTCTCGGGCGAGGCTCCGGTCGCTTCGGGTCCGATCTCGGGACCTATCCCGGCGATCTGATTCCGAGGTAGAGCCTTGGCAGGAAGGCCCGGCCCCTTGAGGGGCCGGGCCTTCCGCATGGGCGGGCGGGTGGTGATGACTCAGAGGGGAGGGGATGCCTCGGAGGAGACAGCAGGCTCAGCCGAAGCTCGGCCCGATCTCCTCGACGGCCTGCGAGAGCGGCACGCCCGAGCCGTCGCGGCGCCCGTGCTCCGTGGGCAGCGAGCGCGCCACTCCAGCGCTCGAGGACGCCTTGGCGGGGCCGTGGCCGGCCCAGGCAGCGAGAAGCACGTCCTCGCCCTTGAGGTAGCGGTGTGAGCGAACGCCGCCCGTGGCCCGCCCCTTCGCCGGGTACTCGGCGAACGGCGTGACCTTGGCCGTGCCGGGCGCGGTGCCGGGCAGCGCGTCGCGGCTTCCAGCGATCGTCACGACGACGGCGGCCCCGTCGCCAGCCGGGACAACCCCGAAGGAGAGCGCTTTGTCTCCCTCAGCGAGGCGGATCCCGGCCATGCCGCCCGCCGTGCGGCCCTGCGGCCGCACCGACGAAGCGGGGTAGTGCAGCAGCTGGGATTGCTCGGAGATGAAAACGAGCGCGTCGTCGTCTGCCGCCGGCGCGGCCCCGATCACGCGGTCGCCCGGCTTGAGCGCGATCGCCTCCCAGTCCTCACGGTTGAGCGGGTAGTCCGGCGTGATTCGCTTGACGATGCCCTGAGCCGTTCCGAACGCGACGATCGCGTCGAGCGGCACGAGGGCCACGAGCGATTCGCCCTTTTCGAGCGTGATGAAGTCCTTCGCAGCGACGCCGCCCGTGAGGTTCGGGAGCCCGGTCGAGGGAGCGAGCGCGGGGAGGTCGACGGCCTGGAGCCGCATCATCCGCCCCGCCGAGGTCACGGCACCCAACTCTCCGCGCGCCGTCGTCCGCACCACGGAGCGGAAGACGTCGTGGCGCGCTCGCGGACCGCTCTCGACGAGCGGCTCGGCGCCCGTGGTTCGTGCGATGTTCCCGGACGCCGAGAGGATGGCCCAACAGGGATCGTCCGCGATCTCGAGCGCGAGGGCG
>NZ_JBKZWT010000298.1:0-4432 GCF_047759905.1 Sinomonas sp. G460-2
AGCTCGCGGACTTCCTCGAGGGCGAGCTTCTGCCTCAGGCCCCCGAGCAGGACGCCGTGGGGCGCGAGCGCTACGCGCTCTCCTCGCGCCGCTTCCTCGGCGCGGCCGTGGACCTCGAGGAGACGTATGCGTGGGGCGTGGCGGAGCTGGACCGCATCATCGCGGAGCAGGAGGCCGTCGCCCAGCAGATCAAGCCAGGCGCCACGATCGCCGAGGCCAAGGAAGCGCTCAACGCGGACCCCGCGCGTCAGCTCAACGGGACAGACGCGCTCCGGGCGTGGATGCAGGGCCTCTCCGATCGCGCCGTCGCCGACCTCTCGGAGACCCACTTCGACATCGCCGAGCCCATGCGGAAGCTCGAGTGCATGATCGCCCCGACGCAGGACGGCGGCATCTACTACACGGCCCCCTCGGACGATTTCTCCCGCCCGGGCCGGATGTGGTGGTCCGTCCCCGCGGGCGAGGACTCGTTCACCACGTGGTCCGAGACGACGACCGTCTACCACGAGGGCGTTCCCGGGCACCACCTCCAGTGCGCCACCGCGGTGTACCAGCGCGAGCTGCTCAACCGCTGGCGGCGGCTCATCTGCTGGGTGTCGGGCCACGGCGAGGGCTGGGCGCTCTACGCCGAGCGGCTCATGGACGAGCTCGGCTACCTGTCCGATCCGGGCGATCGCATGGGCATGCTCGACGCGCAGCGCATGCGCGCGGCCCGCGTCGTGTTCGACATCGGCGTGCACCTCGAGCTCGAGGTCCCCGAGCGCTGGGGCTCGGGAACCTGGACGCCGGAGAAGGGCTACGCGTTCCTTCGCGAGAACCTCGACATCTCCGACGGCCAGCTCGACTTCGAGTACCACCGCTACCTCGGGTGGCCGGGCCAGGCGCCGTCGTACAAGGTCGGGCAGCGGCTGTGGGAGCAGACCCGGGCCGAGCTCGCCGCCCGCGCCGAGTCCGAGGGCCGCGAGTTCGACCTCAAGGAGTTCCACACGCGGGCGCTCAACCTCGGGTCGGTGGGGCTCGACACGCTCCGGAGGGCGCTCCTCGCGTGAGACTGTTCACTCTGCGAGCGGGAATAGCGTAACAATTTGGCCGACTGGCGCGGCATTCCGGGCTTCCTGGAATGCCGCGCCATCGGTTTGCCAGCTATGCCCACCGCCCGCTGACCACCGGCCACCCGCACGGGACCCCGCAACGGAGGGGAGGCGAGAGTTTCCGTCTCAAGTTTGCACAGAGTGCAAAGTTGCACTTAGTGTAATCACGTGACCACCTCTTCTGACGCGCCGTCCCGCCGCGAGCTCAACAAGGCCGCGACGCGACAGTCGATCGTCTTCGCCGCCGTCGGCCTCGCGCGCGAGCGCGGGCTCGGCGAATTCACCGTCGAGGACATCGCCGACGCCGCAGGCGTCTCCCGCCGCACCTTCTTCAACTACTTCTCGAGCGCGGAGGAAGCGATCGCCGCGCCGACGTTCGGCTTCCTCGACGCCGCGCTCGAAGGGTTCCGCGGGCGCCCCGAGGGCGAACCGCTGCTCGACTCCGCGATCGAGGTGCTCCTCGCCCTCGCGGACAACGAGTTCATCGAGCCGATGGCCGAATCGTTCCTCATCTCACACGGGCACGAGACCGTGACCCGCTACCAGCTGCAGGCGTTCGACGAGTGCAGCGACAAGATCGTGACCGCGATCCGCGAGCGCGAAGGCAACGCCCTCGACGCGATCTACGTGCATGCCCTCGCCGGCTGCGTCATGTCGTGCGGCAAGGCCGCCCTCGAGGTGTGGCTGGCCGAACGCGGCGGCGACCTCTCGCCGTCGTCCCTTGAGCGGCTCCGCGAGCTGCTCATCAGCTCGTTTGCCCACCTCAGGACCGGCTTCGCCGTTCATTAGGCCGCAGTCTTCGGGCAGGTCCTCACCAGCCTGTTCCCGCCCACCCGCCATTTCTCACCCACAGAAGGCATCATGGCTACCCTCCTCTATCGCCTCGGCCGCTTCGCGTACGACCGTCGGTGGCTCGTCCTCTCGCTCTGGATCGTGGTGCTCCTCGCCGTCGGCGGGTCCGTGGCCGCGTTCCATGGGGCCCTGAGCAACACGTTCCAGATCCCCGGCACCGAGACCCAGCGCATGCTCGACAAGCTCAAGACGGACCTCCCCTCGTCCGCGGGGGGAAGCGCGAGCATTGTCTTCGAGTCGCCGGACGCGGCCTTCACCTCCGCCCAGAGGCAGGGCATCAGCGACGCCCTCGCGCAGATCAAGGGCCTCGACGGCGTCCAGAGCGACACGGACCCGTTCGCCACCCAAACCCAGCTCGACAACGCGGCCGCCCAGGTGGTGAGCGGGCAGAAGCAGATCGCGGACGCGGACGCCCAGCTGACCGCGGGCCAGCAGCAGCTCGATGCCCAGAAGCAGGCGCTCGCCGCGCAGGGCATGCCCGCCGACGCGATCGCGCAGGCCACGGCGAGCGCCCAGGCCAAGATCGACGACGGCCGCGCGCAGCTCACGCAGAAGAAGGCCGACCTTGGGCTCGGCGCACGCCAGGCCCAGGCCTCGCAGGGGCTGCGCTTCGTCTCGAGCGACGGCAAGGCCGCGATCGCCACGATCCAGTTCACGAAGTCCACGGACGCGCTCCCGGCCGACCTCCGCCAGAAGGTCCAGGACCTCGCCGCCCAGGTTCCGGGCGTCCACTCCTACGCGAGCAAGGAACTCACGCAGGACATCTCCCAGTTGTTCGGGCCCTCGGAGGCCACCGGCGTGATCATCGCCGCGATCGTGCTCCTGATCATGCTCGGCACGTTCGTCGCGGCGGGGCTCCCGCTGCTCATGGCCCTTGTGGGCGTCGGCGTGGGCGTGGGCGGGACGTTCGCCCTGACCGGCGTGATCCAGATGAGCTCCACGACCCCCATGCTCGGGCTCATGCTCGGCCTCGCGGTGGGGATCGACTACTCGCTCTTCATCGTCAACCGCCACCGCACCCAACTCCTGCACGGCATGGCCCCGCGCGAGTCGGTCGCGCTCTCGATCGGCACGTCCGGCAACGCGGTCCTCTTCGCGGGCCTCACGGTCATCATCGCGCTCGCCGCGCTCGTGGTTCCGGGCCTGCCGTTCCTCGCCGTCATGGGCGTCGCGGCGGCTGCAACGGTCGCCGTGTCGGTCCTCGTCGCGATCACGCTCCTCCCGGCGATCCTCGGCTTCGCGGGCAAGCGCATCATCTCAAAGCGGCGCTGGAAGAAGGCCGCCGCGCAGAACGCCAAGGCCGGCCACGAGGAGGCTGAGGCTCGCGAGGACCTCGCGAAGGCCGAGCACGGCTGGGGCGCGTGGGTCACGCGCCACCCGTGGATCGCGCTCGTCGCGTCCGTGCTCGTACTCGGGGCCCTGGCCCTTCCCGCCGCCCAGCTGCGGCTCGCGCTCCCCGACGGCGGCTCCGAGCCCGTCGAGTCGAGCGCCTACCAGGCCTACGACGCCACCGGCAAGTACTTCGGCCAGGGCATGACCGGCCCGATCGTCGTGGTCGGCGAGTTCCCATCGGGCCTCGACGCGACCGCCGCGAAGACCAAGCAGTACGACGTCGCGGACCAGCTCCGCTCGGTTCAGGGCGTCACGGCCGCCGTCCCGGTCGCGCTGAGCGACGACCGCCGCACGGCCGTGTTCCAGGTCATCCCGACCGACGGTCCCGCGAGCGCGAGCACCGTCCAGGTGGTCAACGACCTCCGGGCGAAGGGCGCGACGATCCAGAGCGCGACCGGGGTCACGATCGGACTCACGGGCCAGACGGCCGCGAACGTCGACGTCTCGTCGAAGCTCGCCGATGCGCTGCCGCCGTACCTCGCGATCGTCGTCGGCCTCTCGCTCGTGCTCCTGCTGCTCGTGTTCCGCTCGCTCCTCGTGCCGCTCCTCGCAACGGGCGGGTTCCTGCTTTCCCTCGGGGCCGCGTTCGGCTCGGTGGTCGCGGTGTACCAGTGGGGTTGGCTGGGTCCGGTCTTCGACGTGACGCACCCCGGGGCCGTGCTGAGCTTCCTGCCGATCCTGCTCATCGGCATCCTGTTCGGTCTCGCGATGGACTACCAGGTGTTCATCACGTCGGGGATCCGCGAGGCGTACGTCCACGGCCAGGAGGCGCACCTCGCCGTCAAGACCGGCTTCCGCCACGCGGCGCGCGTCGTGACGGCCGCCGCGATCATCATGGTGAGCGTTTTCGCGGGCTTCATCTTCAGCCACGTCACGATGATCCGGCCACTCGGCTTCGCGCTCGCGCTCGGCGTGCTGCTGGACGCGTTCGTGGTCCGCATGACCCTCGTCCCCGCGGTCATGCGCCTCATCGGAAGGGGCGCATGGTGGCTGCCGCGCTGGCTCCAGCGAATCCTCCCGGACCTCGACATCGAGGGCGCCCAGCTCGAGCGGACGACGGCGGAGCCCACCCCGCGCGTCGCGGAGCCCGCCAGCCG
>NZ_JBKZWT010000299.1:0-4430 GCF_047759905.1 Sinomonas sp. G460-2
GCGCCCCCATCCAAGGGTCACCTACCGTGGGTGCTCCCGCATCCAAGGGTCACCTACCGTGGGTGCGAAACCCACGGTAGGTGACCTTCAAATGGGGAGGTGCGGCGCCGCCGTCGTACGCTGCGCGATCAGCCGAAGTCGGCGTGCGCGGGGTCGGAGGCGATGCGGCCCGGGGCGCCCTTGTCGAGCTGGGCGATCGCCGCGAGGTCCTCGGAGTCAAGCACGACCCCGAGGGAGCCCCAGTTCTCCGTGATGCGTCCGCTCGTGACCGACTTCGGGATCACGACGTTGCCGAGCGCGAGGTGCCACGCGATGACGACCTGCGCCGGCGTCGCACCATGCTTGTCCGCGACGGCCTGGAAGACCGGGTCCTCGAGCAGGCCCTTGCCCTGGCCGAGCGGGGACCAGGACTCGTGCAGGATGCCGCTCGATGATTCGAACGCGCGCAGCTCGGCCTGCGGGAAGTACGGGTGGGTCTCGACCTGGTTGATGACCGGGAGGACGCCCGTCTCGCGCTCGATCTCCTGGATCGTCTCGATCGTGAAGTTGGAGACGCCGATCGAGCGCACCCGGCCTGAGGCCTGGAGCTTGACGAACTCCTGCCACGTCTCGACGTACAGGCCCCGCTTCGGCTGGAGCCAGTGGATGAGGTAGAGGTCCACGTACTCGAGGCCGAGCTTCTCGAGCGAGGCCTCGAACGCGGGGCCGACCTTGCCGGCGCCCTGGTTTGCGTTCCAGAGCTTCGTGGTGATGAACAGGTCCTCGCGGGCGAGGCCGGACTTCGCGATGGCGCGGCCCACGCCGGCCTCGTTGCCGTAGATCGCGGCGGTGTCGATGTGGCGGTAGCCAGCCTCGAACGCCTCGCCGACAACGCGCTCAGCGACGTCGTCCTCGACCTGCCACACGCCGTAGCCGAGCTGCGGGATGGTGTGGCCGTCGTGGAAAGTGAGCACAGGGGATGTCAGGGATTCGGTGGAAGCCATGGGTCTCATCCTGCCACCCAGGCAACCGATTTCTGAGCGGTTGTCAGATATTTCCAGCCGGCTTCGCCGACCGCGAAACGCGGAATAATGCGGGGCCGGGCTCATGAGCCCCGAGAGCCCCGGCCCGGCGCCAAGGGGTCAGAGGCTGACGGCGCGCTCCGCCGTCTCAACTTGCTCGACGACCGTCGCTGCCCGCCGCTGGACCGAGAGCGCGCCGACCGGCACGGGACCGATGGCGAGGCTCAGCATGGCGGCGGCCTCCGCGGTGGTCGCGAGCGCGTTCCCGGCCTTGGACAGCGCGCGGTGCACGTCGGCGTAGTCGCCGGGCACGTCGAAGCCGTCGCTCGGGGCGAGGCGCTGGCACTTCACGCACACGGCCCTGACGCGCGGGAGCAGTTCCGCGAGGCCGTCGGCGATGACCACGAGCTCGGCGTAGAGCGCGTCGTCGTCAACGCCCTCGAGGACTTGGTGATACCTGTCGAGCCCGCGCTGGAAGCGGTCGTGCGCGCGGCGCCACAAGCCCTTGCCGAGCTCGGCGTCGTCCCGGCGCCCCCGCAGGACGTTGTCGAGGATCCCCACCCTTGCGCTCAGAGGTACTGGCCCGGACCGTGGTCCGCGTCAGGGTGGTCGCTGCGCAGACGGGCCTGGTCGGGGCTCATGGGCGCGCGCTGCGGCTCCCCGTTCTCGCCGATGACCACGCCCGGCGCGATGACCGTTCCGGGCGGGAGCTGACGGAGTTGAACCTGCGCCGCGGCGAGCTGGTGGGCCGCCTGTTGGGCGGCGATGGCGGTCTGGATGCCGTGGAAGAGCCCCTCGAGCCAGCCCACGAGCTGGGCTTGCGCGACGCGGAGCTCGGATTCGGACGGCACGGTGTTGTCGCTGAACGGGAGCGTGATGCGGTGGAGTTCGTCGACGAGTTCGGGCGCGAGCCCGTCCTCGAGCTCGGCGATGGAGCGCTCGTGGATCGCGGCGAGGCGGTTGCGGGCGGCCTCGTCGAGCGGGGCGCCCTTCACTTCCTCGAGCAGCTGGCGCACCATGGTGCCGATGCGCATGACCTTCGCGGGCTCGTCGACGAGCTCCTGGAGGCTCGCCCGGCGCCGGTTCTCGCCCGGCTCGCCGCGCATCATGCGGCTCGCCGCTGGCGCGCCCGGCTGGCCGCCGTCGTCGATCGTCATGCCCTCAACGGGCTCGTCGTTCTGACCGCCGTTGGGCGCAGTGCTCCCGCGCGCTTCGCTCATGTGGCCATCCTCGCACATGCGCCGGGCGCGCGGCCGGGCCGGCCCGAGGCCGAAAGGGCCTGTCAGGTGGTCAGGAGGACCTTGCCCACATGCTCGCCGGAGTCGAAGTATTCGTGCGCGCTCTGCACGTCGGCGAGACGGAACGTGCGGTCAACAAGGGGCTTGATGCGCCCGTCCTTGATGAGCGGCCACACGTGTTCGCGCACCGCGGCCATGATGATGCCCTTCTCCTCGACAGGTCGGGGCCGCAGCGCCGTGCCGATAATTGCCGCGCGCTTGTTGAGGAGCAATCCGATGTTGAGCTCGGCCTTCGCGCCGCCCTGGAGCCCGATGATGATGAGCCGGCCGTACGGCGCGAGCGCCTCGACGTTGCGCTCGAGGTACTTCGCGCCGACGACGTCGAGGATCACGTCCGCTCCTCGGCCGCCGCTCGCGTTGCGCACCGCCTCGACGAAGTCCTGCTCGTTGTAGTTGATGGCCACGTCGACGCCGAGGAACGCGCGCGCCGTGCTGACCTTCTCCTCGCTGCCCGCCGTCGCCGCGACGCGGGCCCCGAAGGCCTTCGCCATCTGCACGGCCATCGTGCCGATCCCGCCGGTGGCGCCGTGGATGAGCACGAGCTCGCCGGCCTGGAGCTGCGCCGTCATGACGAGGTTCGAATACACCGTCGCGGCGGTCTCCGGGAGGCTCGCGGCCGTGACGAGATCCACGCCCTCAGGCACCCGCAGCACCTGCTCCGCGGGCACCGCGACCTTCTCCGCGTACCCGCCGCCCGCGAGCAGCGCGACGACCCGATCACCCACCGAAAAAGGACGGACGACGTCGGGCCCGAACCCGGCGATGCGCCCCGAAACTTCCAGCCCGGGAACCTCGGAGACGCCCGGCGGGGGCGGGTAGAAGCCGCGGCGCTGCTGGACGTCCGCGCGATTGATGCCGGCCGCGACGACGTCGATGAGCACCTCCCCGGTGCCGGGTACGGGATCTGAGACGTCGCGGACTTCGAGGCCCTCGGGCCCACCGGGTTCAGCGATGTAGACGGCCTTCATGCTCGTGGTTCCTCCCGAGGCGTGCCCGTACCGGTTTCGTCAGGTCTTGATGCCTATGAAACACTACTAGGCACAAGGAAGGTTGTCCGAGCGGCCTATGGAGCTGGTCTTGAAAACCAGTGTGCGGTCACCCCGCACCAAGGGTTCAAATCCCTTACCTTCCGCAACCAGAGCGCCCCCGGTCCGGCCGGGGGCGCTCTCATTGTCTGGTCGCCCTTTCGGAGCGGCTCGTCGGCGCCGCGCCCCAGAGCTTGAAAACTGTCGGTGGGCCCTAATAGCGTCATGAGCGTTGGAAGAACCACGAGTCACCACCAACCAAGGAGCAGCTATGCCCAAGCCCGAGATCACCTCCGGAGCCCCTTGCTGGGCCGACCTCATGACGAGCGACGTTGAGAAGGCGAAGGCCTTCTACGGCGAGCTCTTCGGTTGGACGTACGAGGTGGGCGACCAGGAGAAGTACGGCGGCTACGTGACGGCCTGGAAGGACGGCGAGCAGGTGGCCGGGCTCATGAGCAAGATGCCCGAGCAGGCCACGATGCCGGACGTCTGGACCGTGTACCTCAGCACCGATGACATCGCCGCGACGGCCCAGAAGATCGAGGCCGCGGGCGGCCAGGTCTACGTCCCGCCGATGGAGGTCCCCGAGCAGGGGCACATGGCGATGTACGGCGACGCCGGCGGTGCCGCGTTCGGCGTGTGGCAGAGCACGGGCCACACGGGCTTCGGCAAGGTCATGGAGCCCGGTTCGCCCGTCTGGTTCGAGAACTTCACGCGCGCCTACGAGCCCACGGTGAAGTTCTACCAGGACGCGCTCGGCTGGGAGACCGACGTCATGAGCGATACGCCTGAGTTCCGCTACACGACGCTCGGCGCCGGGATGGAGGCGAAGGCCGGCATCATGGACGCCGCGAACGAGCTCCCGGAGGGCGTGCCGTCCAACTGGCACATCTATTGGGGCGTGGCGGACGCGGACGCGGCGATCGAGGCGGCCGCGAAGCTCGGCGGGCAGGTCATCCGCAGCGCGGAGGACACGCCGTTCGGCCGCATGGCCACCCTCGCGGACCCGCTCGGCGCGGTGTTCCTCATCAACCAGGACCTCGGTCAGGGCGGCGAGCAGGCCGCCGAGTAGTCATCCGCTGTAGTCGGGGCGGCGAAGGCGAAGG